>JANNFZ010000014.1:0-6412 GCA_031380375.1 Hyphomicrobiales bacterium | reverse complement strand
CGGCATCCGGCAAGGAGTGGTTGGGCATGCTGGGCATGCACGGCACCTACGAGGCCAATATGGCCATGCATGATTGCGACGTGATGGTGAACATCGGGGCCCGCTTTGATGACCGTATCACCGGCAGGCTTGATGCCTTCTCGCCGGGCTCGCGCAAAATCCATATCGACATTGATCCATCCTCCATCAACAAGACGGTGAAGGTCGATATTCCGGTGATTGGTGACGTGGCCCATGCGCTGGAGGATATGATCCGCCTGTGGAAGTCCCGTTCATTGACACTCGACAAGGTGGCACTCGCCGACTGGAAAGCCCAGATCGCCAAGTGGAAACGGGTTGAAGGCCTGCGCTACGAGATGAACAAGGACGTGATCATGCCGCAGTATGCGGTCCAGCGGCTTTATGAACTGACCAAGGACCGCGATACTTACATCACCACGGAAGTGGGGCAGCACCAGATGTGGGCGGCCCAGTTCTATCATTTCGAGGAACCAAACCGCTGGATGACCTCCGGCGGTCTTGGCACCATGGGTTATGGCTTGCCGGCGGCGGTCGGCGTGCAGGCCGCCCATCCCAATTCGCTGGTGGTCTGCGTGGCAGGAGATGCTTCGGTGCTGATGAACATGCAGGAAATGTCGACGGCTTTGCAGCACCGTTTGCCCGTAAAAATCTTCATTCTCAACAACCAGTACATGGGCATGGTGCGGCAATGGCAACAATTGCTGCATGGCAACCGCCTGTCGGAAAGTTACATGGACTCTCTGCCGGATTTTGTGAAATTGGCGGAAGCCTATGGCGGCGTTGGCATTCGCTGCGACAAGCCAGGAGATCTCGACGACGCCATCAAGGAGATGATCACCGTCAAGGCAGCGGTGCTGTTTGACTGCCGCGTCTCCAGTCTTGCCAATTGCTTCCCGATGATCCCCTCGGGCAAGGCCCACAATGAAATGATCCTCGGCCATGAAATCAGGGACGAAGACGTGGGCTCCGTCATCGATGCCAAAGGCAAGCAGCTGGTTTAAGGACAGGACAATGAACAGCACACACAAGACCGGAACCGGCTCGGCCTATTTTCTTGATGACAAGAAACAGGAAACCCAAACCCACACGCTCGCCGTGGTCGCCGACAACCAGCCGGGTGTGCTGGCGCGCGTCATCGGCTTGTTCGCGGGCCGCGGCTACAACATCGACTCGCTCACCGTCTCTGAAACCGAGCACGAAAAGCACGTCTCGCGCTTCACCATCGTGACCACCGGCACGCCCACCGTCATTGCCCAGATCAAGAATCAGTTGGAGCGCATGGTGCCGGTGCATTCCGTGGCCGATCTGACAGTTGCCGGAAACTACCTCGCCCGTGAGCTTGCCATGGTGAAAGTCTCCGGCAAGGGCGACACGCGCGTCGAAGCCTTGCGGCTCGCCGATGCTTTCCGCGCCCGCGTTGTTGACGCCTCCACTGACAGCTTTGTGTTTGAACTCACAGGCAAGCCCGACAAGGTGGACCAATTCATATCACTCATGGTTCCGCTGGGCCTTGTTGAAGTGGCGCGCACCGGCGTGGCCGCGATTTCACGCGGCCCCGATGCCATGAAGGTATAGAGTACGCTTCGTTCTACGCTGGCTTCATGCCGTGTCGTGCGAACATCACAAGCATCAGTGCGGCACCAATGATGGTGATGATGGCGCCAACTGGCAGCAGCGGTGTTTCCGAGCCGGCATCAACTAGGATTTTGCCAACGACCAGCAGGACAACACCCACTTCGTAGATGGCGAATTGCCAGACTGCCAAACGTGATTTGCCAAGGGCGGGATAGGCCCAATGCAACAATCCGAACAAGACTGATGTGACAAAGCCCAGCAAGTTTAAATGGGCATGGGAATTGGCATAGTTCATCTGGTTCGTGGCCCCGAGCCACGTCCCGTAGATCATGCCCACCACCACCCAAGCCAAGCCCAGCATAATGTAGTTTCGATCCAAACGTTGCATCGTTCCCTCCCTGCAAAGCCCCCGGAGGCATTTTCTTATACCGAATGGAGCCAAGCGACTAGGGCCTTGGAACCATCCACTCAAGCCCTGCGCCCTTCTGCCACGTACCGCGCCACACGCCATCCTTGCCAATGGTGTAAACGGCCGGATCCGGCAGACCCGGCACAATGGCGGTCAGCACATTGCCAATCAGGTTCGACTGGGCCGTATCGGTTTTCTTGTTTCGCCAAACCCAATCAATGCGCAGCGTGCCATTCTCCATCTTGGTGTCCGCTGTGCCGTAATAAGGTTTGCCGTCGGGATTCTTGCCGCGCACGAAGTAGCGGCCCACCAGTCCATCAAGATTCAAGGCACCGGGAACCGGTGCTGATTGAATGGCGGCAGCGCCCAATGCCGCTTCGGCCGTGAAGGACATATCAACGCGGTTCGGCACCGAGGCATCGAGCGACTTGAGTGTCATGGGTCCGGCCAGCGACAGTTTGCTCAAGTCCGCCGGAAGGACATCGGGAATGTCGATTGCCGTGCCCACATAAGTGATGAGCGTTGTAAAAACCTGAGCGGTGCCTAGGTTGACGGAGGCCGCTACGCGCTTCACGCTTTCCGCACTTGGACTGATGCTGGTTGCCAATGCGGCGGCGTTGTCACGGAGCCGAATGTCATAGGTACCGCGGTCATTCTCGGCATAGGCCATGAAGAGCTTTTGTCCGAATGGTGCATTGGCAGGGGGTGGCAATTCGATTGCCAGATAGCGCCCGCCGCTGCCTTCCGTCGAGGTGCCGCTGGTCCATCCCGTTGGCGCTTGTAACGGCGCAATCACGGCAGCCATTTCACGCACCAAACCTGAATCCATGCAGGCGTTCAACCGCGAGATGATATCGCGCGATCCCTTGAGGCCATGGGAAGAGCGGCCTTGGGAAAATTCCACATCGACGGAATTTGCCGTTGCCAGATTGTCGATGAAGCCATCGGCCAGATAAATCGTGATGTATTTTGTGCCGGGGTTGACGGCGGAGTTCAGCACTTCCATGTCGGAATAGTCATAGCCGGTTTTGCCGTTGATATAGACCTTGCCCTTGGCCTTGCTCTCATCTGCCCCCACCAGCGCCTGCATGCCGTGCACGAAAACGAAATCATCACCTGAAATTGCCCGCCCGATTGAGAAGCCGTGGCCGCCGTCATCCTTCAGTTTGCGTGCGACACAAGCGTCAAAACGGTTGTTGACGAATTGTTCGGACAGGTTCCATTCGGAATTTTTGAAGTTGTCGTATTCGACGACATCCGCTGTGGCTTCTGTCACAAAGCCGGCGAAAAAAAGCGAAGTCCAGGTGAGTAGTTTTTTCATTGCCGACTCCCGTTTCCCCCGGTTGTCGTCACCTGAGGATATGCGCAAATTCGGCAGCCCGTCCAGAGTCACACAACAGCCGGCAAGTGGACTGCTAAAAATCTTGCAATCCGGCAATTCCAGATGATCCGCTTGACGGCTAGGAAACGAGCAGGAGCAGTCCTGTGCCTTGCAAATTATCGGTCAATGTCAATGCCATCGCTTATCTGCGGAACCGCAGGGACCTGCCCTGGCCATCGGTTACGGGGCTAAGCCGTGTCGCACTGGAAGCAGGTGCCCATGGCATCACGGTTCATCCGCGGCCCGACGAGCGCCATATCCGCCGCAGCGACGTGACCGAACTGAACAGGATGCTGCGCGCGCATTACCCCAAAGCTGAATTCAATATCGAGGGCTATCCCGACGAGCGTTTCATGGCGCTCGTTGCGGCAGAGCGCCCCGATCAGGTGACGCTCGTGCCTGATGATCCCGCGCAATCAACGTCTGACCACGGCTGGGATTTTGGCAGACATGGCGAATGGCTCTCAGGCATTTGCCGGCAGCTCGGCGATTTGGGATTGCGGTCTTCAGTCTTCGTCGATCCTGATCCGGACGCGCCGCTGAAGGCCAGGGCTGTCGGAGCAGATCGCGTTGAAATCTACACAGGTCCCTATGGCGGATCATTTGATCCTGCTGTCACAAAACGCGAATTTGATCGCGTTGTGGCTTGCGGCCGCGCAGCGGCAAAGGCGGGGGTAGGTCTCAATGCCGGGCACGATTTGACGCGCGAAAACCTGCCACGGCTCGTTCAGGCCTTGCCCAATCTGTTGGAAGTTTCAATCGGTCATGCAATTACCGCCGATGCGCTGACTTTCGGAATGGCTGAAACTGTGCGACAGTTCCGCCATGCCATCGCTGACTTCTGATTTTTCGGGCTGCACTTGAAGCGACTTGAGATTGCCGTCGCGGGCGCGGGGCCTGGCGGTCTCGCGGCCGCACTGGCGCTGACGCGGGCGGGGCACCGTGTTGTTGTCTATGAGCAGTTCGATGCGCCGAAGCCTGTTGGTTCTGGTTTGATTTTGCAGCCGACGGGTCTGGCCGTGTTGGATTGGTTGGGGTTGGGCGAGACCATCAGAAACCGCGGTGCCCGCATCGACCGGCTTTCAGGTACGTCGAGTAAATCCGGCAGGACAGTGCTCGATGTGCGCTATGAAGCGCTTGGGTCCTCGCGCGGCCTCGCGGTCCATCGCGCAGCCCTCTTCGACGTGCTTTTCGGTGCCGTCCGGCAGGCGGGAATATCGATTGAAACAAATAGTGTTATCAAAGGTTTGAATGATAGTTCTCTGGTCTTGCACGAGGGCCGAACGACGCCGCGCTTTGATTTTATCATTGATGCGCTCGGTGCAAAGTCTCCGCTCCGGAACGAAACTTTCAACGGCGTCCATGAGACGCAATTGGCCTATGGCGCAATTTGGATGTCGCTGCCCTGGCCCGGAGCACCTTTCGATCCCCACGCTTTGACGCAGCGCTATGACCAAGCGCGGGTTATGATCGGGGTGTTGCCAATTGGCAAAGTGCATGAGGGTGGTGAAGAGCAAGCAGCTTTCTTCTGGAGCCTGAAAGCCGACGCCCATGGCGAATGGAAAGCCCGTGGCCTCGACGCCTGGAAGGACGAGATCTTGCAGCATTGGCCGGAAACTGCCGCCATGCTGCACAACATCAAATCGCCCGACGACCTGACGCTGGCCCGCTACCAGCACCACACACTGGACGTGCCCTTCGGCAGAAAGCTCGTTTGCATTGGTGACAGTGCCCATTCCACCAGCCCGCAACTGGGGCAGGGCGCGAACAATGCACTGCTTGATGTCATGGCCCTTGTTGCGGCTCTCGGCACACACGCTGATTTGGGCGACGTCTTTCAGGCTTATGCCAAGTCCCGCCGCCGCCATGTGAAAGTCTATCAGGCGTTGTCTTATCTCTTCACACCCTTTTATCAATCGGACTCGATCGTGTTGCCTTGGTTGCGCGATGGTGTTGTTTCAGGTGCCGCGAATGTGCCTATGGCTCGACGGCTGCTGGCCCGAATGGTGGCCGGGACAATTGTCAAAGCAATCAGATAGATGCTCACCTGACAAGGCGCGCGCCATAGGCAAAGCTGTTTTCTGCCGTCAGTCCCATGGCGCGTCGGTCTTCCTGCGTGATTTCAAAAATTGCATTGCCTTGCGCCCAGATTTTGTCGGCGATCATGGCGAAGGTCGGCGAATTGCCGTTGATGATGACGTCACCGCCTGCCCCTCCGACCCAAAATTGCTGTTCGGGAAGGTAGAGCACTCCATCATAGTCAAGCGTCGCGCCGCCAAGAATTGTCGTCCACTCCTGCTCAAACTTTGACTGCGTCAAGTCGCGGTCTGACATGAACTGGATGTTCTTGTAGGTGCCATCGCGGGGCGATGTCACCTTGGTGACAGAGTTGGACATCAGGTGAATGTAGCTGTCTGCGCCAACCAGAGCGATCATCACTTCGTTGCCCGTCACCGTGGCACCGGAATTGACGGCGAACTGCCCATCCTTCATGACGTAGACGCCGGGCAGCAACGTCACATTGGCCCCGGTTTTCACGTCGATGCCGCCACAGTAAGTGCCAGGCGCCAATGTCATATCGGACTTGATGGACTTGGAAACAGGCTCGCAATTTCCGGCTGCGGGAACCGGCAAGCTGGCGTAGGGGTCTATCACTTTTCCCACGCCGACCACCGGCTCTGGCGACCAAGCTTGCCCGGAATAGCCGCCTGTGACACCAAATTCCGAGGCCGATGCCGAGGCATTGCCGTAGAGTTTCATTCCGGTGCCGTTGGCGCTGTTTGCTTGCACCGCACAGTCCCGGGCATGGAACTGGGCATTGCCGTAGACTTCGATACTGGCGGGCTGGGTGCTATTGAGGGCGAGGACGCAAAGCGGGTCAGACTTGATTTTTTCCGCTTCGGCGGCGGTTTCCAGCGCCATTTTGGAGATGCCCAATGCAACGCCGAGTGAGTTTGTTACCGTCCCCGTTGTCTTTCCAGACACGTGGGTCATGTTGACGAGAAACTTGGGTGCGACAGTAATCG
>JANNFZ010000230.1:0-6506 GCA_031380375.1 Hyphomicrobiales bacterium | reverse complement strand
ACTTGGCAACCGGGCTGAATATTCGCCGGAAATGCTGTCGCGAAATCTGATGTTCGGCACGCCGGATGAGGTGATTGCCAAGCTGAAAATCTACGAGGCGCTGGGGGTGGATGAATTCATCTACTACGCCAGCCTTGGTCTGGGGCATGCCGAACAGAAACGCTCGCTGGAACTGTTCTGCAACGAAGTCATTCCCGCATTTGCCAAATCGCCCGAATTTGCCTGAAAGAACACCCATGCCCGCTGAAATCCGCCGAACCCTGTTACAAATCCAGACCACCTGCATTGAAGGCGGCAAGGCTGTGCCGGTGCCCACCAAGCTTGTTGCAGCCCTTGCGATTATCCGCAACCCATGGTTCGGGCGCGGCTGGGTGGAAAATCTGCGACCAGAGGTGCGCGATGTCTGCCCCGAAATCGGCAAACTGCTGACGGACATGATCCTTGATGTGACCGGCGACAAGCTGGAAGGCTATGGCAAATCCTCCGTCGTCGGCATGGGCGGCGAGATTGAACATGCCCAGGCGCTGACCCATTCGCTCTGGTTTGGCAACCAGTTCCGCGATGCGGTTCAGGCCAAAACTTATCTGGTGTTTACCAACACCCGCGGTGCCGCTGGCTGTTCACTGATGATCCCGCTGATGGACAAGGATGATGGCGGGCGTCGCTCGCATTACCAGACCATCAATCTGACCGTGCCGGATGCCCCTGCCGATGATGAGATTATCGTGGCGCTTGGCGCATCAATCGGGGGGCATCCCTTGCACCGGATCGGTGACCGCTACGAAGACTTGCGCGAGATGGGCCGCAATGTTGATAATCCGGCGGGGGTATAGCAATTGACCCGCAGCAAGTCTGGCACAAGCTATGATTTGACCGGACCATCCGGCACGCCGGTTCTGGTCATGGTGCACGGGCTTGGTTTGACGCGGCAGACCTGGGATGAATTTGTGCCGATCCTTGCGCAGGACTACCGGGTTCTGACCTATGACCTGTGCGGCCATGGCGAAAGCGATTTTCCACCGGAAAAACCAAGTCTGACCGTGCTGTCCGATCAACTCGTAGCACTGCTGGACGAACTGGGGATTGCCCGCGCCGCCATCATAGGCTTTTCGCTGGGCGGCATGATCATCCGCCGCTTCGCGATGGACCATCCCGGGCGCGTGTTGGCGCTTGTCATCCTGAACTCACCCCATGAACGCAGCCCCGAGGCGCAGCGTCTGGTCGAAGAGCGCGCCGCCCAAACCGGCGCGGGCGGGCCAGCGGCCACCATCGACAGCACGTTGGAGCGATGGTTCACGCCGGAGTTCCGGCAAAATGCAGCAGTTGTGGTGGCAAAGATCCGCGCTTGGGTCCTGGCCAACCATCCTGAAAATTACACCCGGCACCGGCAGATTCTGGCCAATGGCGTGATCGAACTGATCCGGCCCGTGCCGCCCATCACAGCGCCGACCCTGGTGATGACCTGCGAACATGACAGTGGCAGCCCCCCGTCCATGTCCTTTGCCATCGCCTCGGAAATCGAAGGTGCAGAAACCGTGATTGTGCCGGGCCTTCAGCACCTTGGGCTGATCGAACGGCCCGACCTCTTCACCCAGCCAATCCTGCGCTTTCTCGAGCGTAGGACACAGCAGTTACCCAGGAACGGAACCACAACATGACGACCATGACCGGAGGACAGTCAGCCGTTGCGGCGTTGCAGATCGAAGAGGTCAAGCACGTTTTCGGCCTGATCGGGTCGGCCACGATGGAGATGTTCGACGCGCTCTATGATGCAAAGGACATCAATTTCATTGGCGTGCATGACGAACGCACCGGCACCCATATGGCCGACGGCTATGCACGGGCCAGTGGCCTTGCCGGGGTGATCCTGGCCGGGCAGAACGGTCCAGGGGCAACCAATCTGGTGACTGGGCTGGCGCAGGCTGCGGCGGCGTTTTCGCCCGTGGTTTCTATTGCGGGTGCGATAGCGTCGGCGCATCTCTACCGGGACGCCTTCCAGGAGGTCGACCAGCAGGCGCTGTTCAAACCGGTGACGAAAAAGACCTGGACCGCGACCAGCGCGGAACGCGTGCCCGAGATGTTCCGCGAGGCATTCCGCGTGGCAATGACACCGCGCCGGGGCCCGGTGCAGTTGAATCTGCCGCGCGATGTGCTGTCTGCCTCTGCCGATTACCCCGCATTTCAGGCGCCGCAAGCCTATAGGTCGCAGTCGGTCCCGGCAGGCGCGCAATCTGCCATCGATCAGGCCGCTGCACTTCTGGCGGGCGCCACTCGCCCGGTCATCATCGCGGGCGGTGGCATCAAGAACACCGAGGGCCATGCCCAAGCTTTGGCCTTGGCCGAGGCATTGAACTGCCCCATTGTCACCTCACCCGGCCATGGCGACGCAATCCCCTTCGACCATCCACTCAACGCGGGCCAAATAGGACCGCGCGGCAACATCGTGGCGTCTCGCCTGGTGCGCGAGGCAGATGTAATCCTTGCCCTTGGGACGCGGATTGGCTTCAATGCCACCTTCTACAGCTATGACAACATCAACAGGGATGCCAAGATCATCCATGTCGAGTTGGAACCCACCGCCATCGGCCGCCATTTCCCGGTCGCGGTTGGCATCTGGGCCGATGCTCCCACCGCCGCACTGCAGCTGACCCTAGC
This sequence comes from Hyphomicrobiales bacterium, assembly GCA_031380375.1. Lineage (GTDB taxonomy): Bacteria > Pseudomonadota > Alphaproteobacteria > Rhizobiales > Aestuariivirgaceae > Aestuariivirga. Next base: position 3,851 of record JANNFZ010000230.1, on the reverse strand, counting down.
GCTGAATTCCCTGAAAAACCGGCAGCTGGCGGACCAATGGACCGCCGCCTTCAAGGCCGAACGCGGCGCCTACCTCGCCAAGCGGGATGCCGACGCGCTGGTCGACGCTTTGCTCATCCAGCCCTCGGGCCTGTTCAAGACCCTGCGCGATGTGCTGCCCCATGACGCCGCAATCACCATGGATGCGGGCACGCTGTGTTTACAGGCGACAGACGCCATGAATTACTGGCAAGCCAAAAGCCTGTTTACCCCGCTGGATTTCGGGCTGGTCGGTTTTTCCTTTGCCTGTGGGCTAGGGGTCAAGCTGGCCCAGCCGGAGCGTCCCGTGATCAGCCTCATGGGTGACGGCGGCTTTGGCATGACGGTGTCGGAACTGAGCACCGCTGTGGACCATGGCATCAACACCGTGACCATCGTCATGAACAACAAATGCTGGGGTGCCGAAAAGGCCTATCAGCGCGATTTCTTTGGCGGCCGCTACATTGGTGCCGATGTCAGCAGCCCACCGTTTGACAAGTTGGCTGAGCTTTATGGCGCAGCCGGGTTTCGGGCCGATACTTTGACAGGCGTGGCCGAGGCGATCAAGGCGGCCCTCGCTTGCGGAAAACCCGCAGTGATCGACGTCGCCGTTGATCCCGCAGCGCTGTACTCTTTCCGCCGAGACAGTTTCAAGCACAGAGGAGGATGACCGGGATGACCGACGCAAAAACCTATCCCCATATGGAGGCCCAGAAAGCCACCGGTGACTGGAACCCCATGTGGGATCTGTTCAAGGACCTCGACCCTGATTACCTCGAGGCTTTTCTGGCATTTCGGGCTGTGCCGCAACGCAAAGGGCCGCTCGAACAGAAATACAAGGAAATGATTTTTATTGCCATCAATGCGTCGACGACCCATCTGCACGGGCCGGGTGTGCGCCGCCACATCCAGAACGCCTTGCGCGCCGGGGCGACCAAGGAGGAAATTCTTGAGGTGATCCAGCTGACCACCATCCTGGGCATTCATTCCATGGCCCTGGCCGCGCCGATCCTGCAGGAGGAGGTGGAAAAATTCAGCCCTGGAACATAGGCCGTTCAACACACCAACACTTGCCTTTCAATCGCGCCAGACACCAGGATATCCGCCGAGGACGGCATCCTGAATGAATGTGAAATATGATTACAGTTTTCCTGAATTCATGTTCCCCATTCGACTTTTTTCCTCAAACGGGCGAAAGCCCAATCTGCGTAGCAAGTCAAATCAACTCAAAAAAACCAAACCAACCGGAGGTACAAAAAATGCATACGAAACTTTTAGCTGCTGTTGTAACAACCCTTGCTTTCACCGCCCCGGCACTTGCCGCCGACCTGGTCGTTGGCGTGCCAAACTGGCCGTCGGTTACCGTCACCGCCAACGTCATCAAGGCTGTTGTTGAAAAGGACCTGGGCATGACGGTCGAATTGCAGACCGGCACCAACCCCGTGATTTTTGAAGCCTTGGACAAAGGATCAATGCAGATTCATCCTGAGGTCTGGCTGCCCAACCAGCAGGGGTTGGTCGATCAGTACAAGGCCAAGGTGGAACTGAACACCCATGGCGCCCCGGCGGTTCAGGGCATATGCGCCAACAAAGATGCGGCTGATGCGGGCTTCAAGGATATCAGTGATCTGGCTGACCCCACCAAGGCCGCGCTGCTTGATACTGACGGCAATGGCAAAGGCGAAGTCTTCATCGGTGCCACAGGCTGGGGGTCCACCACGGTGGAACGTGCAAAGGCCCATGGCTACGGTTACGATCAGGTCGTTGATCTTGTAGAGCTTGACGAAACCTTGGCATATGCCCAACTCGGTACTGCGATCACCGCAGGCAAACCCTGGGTCGGGTTCTGTTACACGCCACACCACCTGTTCACCTTGCATCCGGAAATGGTGTTTCTGACAGAACCAGCCCATGATGCCGCAAAATGGTCGATGGTTCTTCCCGAAGCGAGCGCTGACTGGATGAGCAAATCAACTGTCGCAATGGCCTGGCCGTCCGCCTACATCCAGCCCGCATTCTCGGTTGGCTTGAATGAGAAGGCACCACAAGTCGCCTCCATGCTGCGCAACATGGACCTTTCCTCGGATGACCTGGGTGCTTTCTCTTACGCCGTGGTTGTTGGTGGCAAGGATCCGGCGGCAGTTGCTGCTGACTGGATTGCTGCAAACCCCGACCGTGTGACCGCTTGGCTTAAGTGACGGGCTAGGGCAGGTTGAACATCGGGCATGGCAGTGCGTTGCCATGCCCATTACTTTGCAAAGGTCTTGGAACGGTGAGCATGGCTGACCCTGTCATCGAGATGTCTGGCGTCTGGAAAATATTCGGGGCCGCCGAACAGGTGGCGTTGGCTGATGCCAGGACCGGGGCTTCCAAGGCCGATATTTTGGAGCAGCACAAGTGCGTTGTGGGCATTGCCGATGCATCCATTTCCGTGATGAAGGGCGAAATCTTCTGTATCATGGGCCTGTCAGGCAGCGGAAAATCCACACTGCTGCGCCATGTCAATCGGCTTATCGAACCCTCAGCAGGCGATATCCGTGTTTTGGGGCAAGATGTAAGGGCGCTGTCCCCGACGGCTTTGCGTCAACTCAGGGCCGAGCGGATCGGGATGGTGTTTCAGCATATGGCCTTGTTGCCGCACCGCTCGGTTGCAGACAACGTCGCCTATCCGCTGGAACTGCGCGGCACACCAAAAGCCACGCGCTGGCGGGTATCGGCGGAAAAACTTGCTTTGGTTGGCCTGCAGGGATACGGCGACCGCTTGCCCAGGGAATTGTCTGGCGGCATGCAGCAGCGCGTCGGGCTGGCGCGTGCGCTTGCTGCCGATCCGGCGATCTTGCTGATGGACGAACCATTTTCGGCGCTTGACCCGCTGATCCGCCGCCAGTTGCAGGACCAGTTTCTGGCACTGTCGCAGAAGCTGGGCAAGACCACCCTGTTCATCACCCATGATCTGGACGAGGCAATCCGCGTGGGCAGCCGCATTGCCATCATGAAGGACGGGCGCATCGTGCAAACCGGAACGCCGGAAGAAATCGTCACCCGTCCGGCTGATGACTATGTGCGGGCCTTCGTGCAGAATATCTCGAAGCTCGGCCTGATCACAGCCCACACCATCATGGAACCGCTGGCCAAGGTTCAGGCCGCGCGACCTTTCGATACCGCTTCTGCACCGCGTGGCTTTGCAGCAGCGAAGCTTGACGAGCTGATCGGGCTGGTGGCTGGCACTGATGTGCCTGTGGTAATTGTAGATGGCGACACGCTTGTCGGCGCTGTCACCAAAGACCGGCTTTTAATGGCAATCCGCGAGGGGCGTTGATGAACGATATTGATCTGATCGCGCGCTTCAGCGGCCCCAATGCGAACTACTACGCGAAAACTTTTGCTGTCATTCAAGCGCGCGCCGGACTGGCCTTGACTTTCAATCCAGCCGCCGCCCTGTTTGGCCCGTTGTGGGCCGGGATGCGCGGGCTTTCGTTTCTGTTCCTCTTGCTGTGCTTTCTGGACTTGGGCGCGTTGTCTCAAGTCACATCGGGCCTGTGGGGCAACACCGATGGTGCGGGCCTTGCAAGGATCGCGCAATTGGAGGCGACGATTGCCAGCCGCCGCGATGAAGCGACGGAAGCCTTGGCCAACAGCAATGCCGCAGCCGCCGCTACAGCAACCAAGCTGGCGGACAATCTGCAAAAGGCTGTCGACGCCGCGCGGGCAAAGGCGGCACTCAGTACCGACGGTGCCGGATCGCGCGTTGTCGGCGGGATAATCCTGTTGCTGCTGGTCAGGCTTGCAACCGGGCTTTTTGCCAACACCCTCTATGAGCACCGCTTTGCGGC
>JANNFZ010000555.1:0-2490 GCA_031380375.1 Hyphomicrobiales bacterium | reverse complement strand
CCCTTACAGCCCGGACCTCAATCCAATCGAACAGGCCTTCGCAAAACTCAAACACGCCCTGCGCAAAGCGAAAGAGCGTACCGTCGAAGCCCTCTGGAAACGCATCGGAACACTCATCCCAACCTTCTCAAAAGAAGAATGTAAAAACTACTTCATCAATGCTGGATGGACCGGCCTAATGTCATAACGCTCTAAGCCGCGCGCTGCTTGTCAAAAATGACGATGGCAATGCCCGCGAGTATCGCCAGCGATGCCACGACAAGCCGCATCGACAAGTCTTCCCCCAGCAATGCCACGCCGCCGAATGCAGCGATCACCGGAACGCTGAGTTGCATGGTTGATGCCTGGATGGCCCGCAGCTCCGGCAAGACCCAATACCAGATGGCATAGCCAACCCCCGAGGTCAGCGCCCCTGACAAGACGGCAAGGACGACGCCGTTTGCATCATACGAAAACTGGCTGATCACAACCGCACTGAGCACGAGTGTCATGGGCACGGTCCGCAAAAAATTGCCGGATGTTGCCCGCAACGGATCACCGCCCTGCCGCCCGCGCAATGAATAAACACCCCAGGCAATGCCTGCAAAAATCATAAGTGCAGCTTCCAAGGCTGGAGGTGCCGCCAATCCGGGCAACAGCAACCAGACCAGCCCGGCCAGAGCCAGTACAAGTCCTCCAGCTTGTGGCAATGAAGGCTTGTCTCCCGTCGCGATGCCAACTGAAATCATCGACACTTGGACCGAGGCGAACAACAGCAACGCACCAACGGCGGCAGGCAATCCAACATAAGCGAAGGAGAAAAAACCCGCGTAGGCAAACAGCGCCAGGGCGGAAATCCAGTTTCCCCCGGCTTTGTGAAACTGCCCGCGAAAAGCCAGAATCGCCGCCATCGCAACAGCAGCAGAAACCATGCGCACCGACGTGAAGGTTGCCGCATCAATGGTCGAGTGCTTCAAAGCCGCACGGCACAGCAGCGAATTGCCGGCAAAGGCGAGCATTGCCAAAACGCCCAAGACCAGTACTTTGACTCGTGTCACCTGACCACCCCGGTTCCGGCGGAACTTCGGTCCGCCGCTCTACTTCGCCTTCGCCTTGCGCTTCTTCGGCACCGGCGATGACTTGGCCCGTGGCAGGGCCTTACGCTCCGGCGGTTTAGGCAATGAGCGTTCTTCGTCACGGCCGAGATAGGCAAAGTCCAACGCGCCATCTTTCATCAGAATGCGCACGGTGCCGCCCTTTGAGAGCCGGCCAAACAACACTTCTTCAGCGAGCGGTTTCTTGATGTGTTCCTGGATGACGCGGGCCAGCGGCCTTGCGCCCATCTGCTGGTCATAGCCTTTGACCGCCAGCCAATCGGCAGCTTCCGTGGATATTTCGATGTTGATCTGGCGCTCGGACAATTGTGCCTCAAGTTGCAACACGAATTTCTCGACCACTTTGCGCACCACATCGGGGGGCAAATGTGCAAAGGTTACAACAGCATCCAGGCGGTTGCGGAACTCCGGTGTGAACATCCGGGTAATTGCCTCATTGTCTTCGGCGAACTTGACAGGCGAGCCAAAGCCGATCGCCGCCTTGGCAAGTTCAGAGGCACCTGCATTGGTCGTCATGATGAGAATGACGTTGCGGAAATCCACTGACTTGCCGTTGTGGTCTGTCAGTTTGCCGTGGTCCATGACCTGCAACAGGATGTTGAACAGGTCGGGATGGGCCTTCTCGATTTCATCGAGCAGCAACACGCAATAGGGTGCCTGGTCGATGCCATCGGTCAAAAGCCCGCCTTGGTCAAAGCCCACATAGCCTGGAGGTGCGCCAATGAGGCGCGACACCGAATGCCGCTCCATGTATTCCGACATGTCGAAGCGCAGGAACTTGACGCCCAGCACTTCAGCGAGGCGCTTGGCCACTTCGGTTTTGCCAACCCCCGTGGGACCCGAGAAAAGATAGGAACCAATGGGCTTTTCGGGCTCGCGAAGGCCAGCACGGGCCAGCTTGATCGCCGAAGCCACCTGCTCGATCGCCTTGTCCTGGCCGAACACCAGACGCTGCAATTCCGTCACGAGATTCTTCAGCACCGTTGCGTCGTCGCGGGTCACGGTCTTCGGCGGAATGCGGGCCATGGTGGCAATCGTCGCTTCAATGTCGGCAACACCAATGGTCTTCTTGCGCTTGTCGGGCGGCAGAAGCATCAGCGATGCGCCGGTTTCATCAATCACATCGATGGCCTTGTCCGGCAGCTTGCGGTCGCTCATGTAGCGGGCCGAAAGCAGCACCGCCGTTTCAATGGCCTCGTCGGTGTATTCGACCTTGTGGAAGGCCTCGTAATAGGGCTTCAGCCCCTTGAGAATGGCAATGGTATCAGGGATCGACGGTTCGTTGACATCGATCTTCTGGAACCTGCGCACCAGCGCGCGATCCTTCTCAAAATGCTGGCGGTATTCCTTGTAAGTTGTTGATCCAATGCAGCGAAAACCACCGCTGGCAAGGGCC
>JANNFZ010000511.1:0-3527 GCA_031380375.1 Hyphomicrobiales bacterium | reverse complement strand
CACGGCTCGCCCGTCAACCAGTCCGGCAAGTGGTTCAAGGTTGCGAGCTACAAGGTGCGCGAAGACAACCAGCAGATCGACTATGACGCGGTTGCCAAACAGGCGCTGGAAGTGAAGCCGAAGCTCATCATTGCAGGTGGTTCCGCTTACCCCCGGGTCATCGATTTCAAGCGCTTCCGCGAGATCGCCGACAGCGTTGGCGCCTACCTCTTTGTGGACATGGCGCATTTTGCCGGACTGGTGGCCGGTGGTGCCCACCCAAGCCCGATTGAACATGCCCATGTCGTTACGACGACAACCCACAAAACCCTGCGCGGGCCCCGTGGCGGTCTCATTCTTAGCAATGACGAAAGCCTCGGCAAGAAGATCAACTCGGCGATCTTCCCCGGCATTATCGGTGGACCGCTGGAACATGTGATTGCCGCCAAGGCCGTGGCCTTTTGCGAAGCCCTGAAGCCTGCTTTCAGGAAATACGCCAAGCAGATTGTCCGCAACGCGCACGCATTGGCCAACACCATGGTCGAGGGCGGCTGTGACATCACCACGGGCGGCACCGATACCCACCTTATGCTGGTTGACCTGCGCAAGAAGGGACTGAGCGGCCGCGATGCCGAAAAGGCCCTTGGCCGCGCCTATATCACGTGCAACAAAAACGGCATCCCCTTTGATCCAGCCCCCTTCACGGTGACCTCCGGCATCAGGTTGGGCACGCCGGCGGGCACCACGCGGGGTTTTGCCGAGGCTGAGTTCCGCGAGGTCGGCAATCTCATCATCGAAGTGCTGGACGGGCTCGCCAGGAATGGCGAGAATGGCAACGCCAAAGTGGAATCAGGCGTCAAGCGCAAGATCATGGCGCTGACCAAGAGGTTCCCGATCTACAGCTGACCGGGAGGATTCATGCGCTGTCCATTCTGCGGCAATGCCGAAACCCAGGTGAAGGATAGCCGCGCCACCGAAGACAATTCGGCGATCCGCCGCCGCCGCGCCTGTCCTGATTGCGGCGGGCGCTTCACGACCTTTGAGCGCATCCAGCTTCGTGAACTCATGGTGGCCAAGAAATCCGGCAGGCGCACGCCCTTCGACCGTGACAAACTCGCCCGCTCCGTACAGGTGGCCTTGCGCAAGCGCCCTGTCGATGCCGAACGCGTCGAGCGCATGGTCTCCGGCATTGTCCGGCAACTGGAAAGCCTCGGCGACAGCGAGATCAGGTCCGAGCAAATCGGTGCCCTTGTCATGGAAGGCCTGAAAGCGCTCGACGACGTGGCCTATGTGCGCTTTGCTTCGGTCTACAAGAATTTCCGCGAGCCCAAGGATTTCGAGGAAATCATCGGCGAAATGAATACCGAAGAGAACGAGAAGAAATAGTCGAGGCGTCGGGAATGCAGACGGGTTTGACCTTGAGGCGATTGCTGGTTGGCACTTCAATGGTCATGGCGCCTGCGGCCTTGGCCGAACCTTCCTGCAATACCCAACCTGGCATGGCGGTGGCCGACCTTTCCCAGCCTGTCACCACAATCACTACCGTCAGCGGCAAGTCAGGCGTCCAGGCCTTCAAGGCCATCGGCGTCAAGACCATCGCGCGCTACTATGATTGGGTCACACCCGAGATCACCTGCAAGTCGCTGCTGCCCGCCGAGTCCGACATCATCATCGGGGCGGGTTTCAGCATTCTCACGATTTTCCAGCACGAAAATTCCGACCCTGAAACTTTTTTCGACAGAAGCCGCGGCAGCACTGACGCAAATCATGCCATGCAACTGGCTTCCGCCAATGGCCAGCCCCCAGGCTCGGCCATCTACTTTGCCGTCGACGGCGTGGACCAGACGCTGAAAGATGTGGCCTATGAGTATGGCTTGCACAAAGGCGCTCCGGCCCCCGCAGCGCGGCGGCAGAAACTGCTGAAGGCCGATCCGGCTTTCCGCAAGCACCTCAGGTTTTACGAGCGCTTTCGCATCTACTACACGAAACATTTCACGAAGGCCGTGCCGGCGCTGCGCGGTGCCGACATGCTGCCGTTTGTTGACCACTATTTCGGGGAAGTGAACCGGGTGTTGAAGGCCGATGGCCGCTACCGCGTCGCCGTCTATGGCAGCGGGCTGGTCTGCGAGCACCTGCTGCAGAAAAAACTTGCGGAACACTGCTGGCTCGCCATGTCCACGGGCTGGCCGCGCTCAAAGGAGTTCCTCGCCGGCGGAAAATGGAGTCTCGTCCAGCAGCGCACGACATTCTGCAAGAAATGGCAGTTCAAGGGCCGGGAAATGGCCCGCTTTGATTTCAACCGGTCGAAAGGCGGCAACATTGGCCAGTGGTCAAAAAAAGGAAAAGTGACCAAAGCCGCCGCCCTTCCGACGGTGTGCAAACCGAGTTGGTAAAGCGTAGCTACGCCGCTTTCAGCTGCTGCTCCAATTTGCGACGTTCCTGCAAGAGCAGGAAGATCGACGCTGCCATGATCATGGCGAGGCCGAGCCAGATGATGCCGGCCGGCCAATAACCGAAGAACAGGCCATAGATCAGCACATTGCTGATGAGCTTCAGATCATCAAAGGGCTGGACAAAATTGGCATCGGCTGCGGCATAGGACCGTGACAGCAGGTACTGCGCCAGAAAAACCAGAAAACCACCGACGATCAAAAGCCAAAGCACGTTTCCTGTTGGGACTTCGAACCCGGCCCCGACTGACAATACCAGATTGATCGGCGTCAGCAGGAGCAGCAACCAGACGGTCAGGGTTTCAGGGGTTTCTTCGCGGCTCAGGTATTTGGTCAGCAGTGAAGCGCCACCCCACAGCAATGCTGCCGCAACCGGCAACAGCCAGGCAAGGGTGAATTGCTCCGACCACGGACTGGTGACGATGAGCGCGCCGGCAAAGCCGACGAGCGAAGCAATCCAGCGGTTTGCCGTGACTTTCTCGTGCAGGAAAAGCCGCGCCCCAATGAGCACAAAAAACGGTGCCGTCATGGTCAGCGCCACGACCTGCCAGACGGGTACACCGAAGGCAATAGCCATGACAAAGGCCTGGAGGCCGAGTGCGGACAAGACGACGCGTGCGAGATGCGGCAGGGGTTGCCGCGTCTTGATGCTGGCCGCGCCATAACGCCAGAGGAAGGGCAGCGAGAACAACAGCGCAATGCCGTATTGCCAGAACGTGTCTGACTGGGGCTTGAAGCCGAGTTGCGCCGTGATGACGAAGGTGATGGCGTTGATGACGGCAAAAGTGACGCCGGCCAACACCATGCAGAGCGCGCCAAACAGGGGTCGCGATGTATTTGGGTTCTGGGTAATCTGATTCATGGGTCAATCCTTTCTTCAAACATGAATCAGGACGACACGGGGTCAACGCGCCTGCACCCCTGCGTGGCAGGAGCGTTGGCACATCTGTCCCGTTCTCTTTCATCCGGACTATACCGTCGGCCCAGGAGTTACACCTGATCTGCTGACCCCCATGGGTTTCGAAGAAACCCATGAAGCGCTCGCGGGCTATACCGCCGGTGGGGAATTGCACCCCGCCCTGAGAACGAAGCCTGGCC
>JANNFZ010000506.1:0-5856 GCA_031380375.1 Hyphomicrobiales bacterium | reverse complement strand
GTAAGGTTGTGGTGTTGCCACCGACTGGTTCTGCTTCGCGTCAGGGCCGGCGTAGGTGGCTTCAAGATCGATGATGTCGCGGAGCAGGATTTTTGCTTCGTTCAATTCATCGCGCCAGATGATGATGGCCTGAAAAGTCAGCGGGCTTTCGCAAAGCCCGGAGATCATGGCCTCGCGTCCGGCTTCGATGCGCTTGGCAATGGCGATTTCGCCTTCGCGCGACAGAAGCTCCACAGCACCCATTTCACGCAAGTACATGCGCACGGGATCGTCGGTGCGGTCGGCGGGCAGCTTCGGCGCATCGACTTTCATCAGCGCCGTTTCGGTGGAGGCCTCTTCCTCGACTTTGACGACGAGGCTTTCCGATTCCTCTTCGCTTTCGACGACATTGATGCCCATCTCGTTGAGCATGGCCATCACGTCTTCGATCTGTTCGGGCGAAGTCTCCTCGGACGGCAGCACGGCATTCAATTCATCGAGCGTCACATAGCCACGCGCCTTGGCGAGCTTGATCATCCGCTTCACGGCGGCATCGTTCAGGTCGAGAATGGGTGAATCGGCACCGGCCTCCGGCACCTCCGGCTCGGCCTGCACCTCTTCCACGGGGGCGGGCGTTTCGGCTTCGGCCGGGGCTTTCTGCGGTTTAGCTGGCGTTCGGGCCATTCTGTCTTCGTCCTTGCTCGGCGGGGTGATTCGGGCACCCCTTAAAGTGATTCGGTGGAGAACAAGAGGCGGGGCTGGCCTAGAAAACATCTCCCTGGGGCCGGCCCGAGGCGGTGCCGAAACCCTGGATTTGGGCTTCGAGGCCTGGTGCCGAAAGAAGTTGTTCCCGGACCGCGACCAGCGCGTTCAAGTTCTCATCTGTGGGATCGCTGGCAAAAGCCGCTTCCGCAGCCTTCAACTCGCGATCCAACGTCACGGTTTTACGGTGTAGGGCGAGCATCTGGCGGAGGCCTGTCCGGGCATCATCTGGTGCAGCCAACGGACCCAAGAACCACTCATTCAAACGTTTCGCCTGGATTTCGAGGTGGTCCAGAACCGGACCCAGTCCCCGATCAATCAGGTGGCCCTTCAAGGCGGCCCGTTCAAGGGCCTCCTCGGAGGAGGCGCTATCTAGAATTTGGGCCTGTAGGGAGTCAAGCTCGCGATTCGACAGGTGAAGTGCGGCAAATTCGTCCCAAAAGTCATGCAAGAGTGAAGGGTGGTTGATAAGCGACAGGAGGATCATGCGCTCCCGGCGTTCGGTTGCGGCTGCGGCACCCATGTTTCCGGCGGCGGTTTTGAGCCCTGATGAGGCACTTTCCTGCACATCCCAGGCCCGCTGACCCGGTTTGAGGCGCGGTTTAAAGTGGGTCCGGGGACTATAGGCCGGGCGGGATGCTTCGGTGCTGCGGCCAAACAGTGTTGCAAGGCGCAGGCGGTGGTCATCCTGGTAGTGGCGGCGGACGGTTTCGTCCTTGATGGTGGCGGACAGCAGCCGGAGATCGCGTTCAAAGGCGGCCTTGCGCTCGGGGCTCGCACGGTCGTTCTGGTCGAGCGCCCGGTTCCACAAAACGTCTGACAGGCCCACGGCCTCCGTGATGACCTTGCGCAAGGCATCCGGCCCTTCGGCGCGCAGCAGATCATCCGGGTCTTTGCCTTCGGGCAGGAAAGCAAAGCGTAGGGAATGTCCGGGCGACAGCAGTGGCAGCGCCAGGTCGAGGGCGCGATGGGCGGCCTTTTGCCCTGCCCCGTCGCCGTCGAAACACAAGATGGGTTCCGGCGTACCGCGCCACAGAAGGCCCAGTTGTTCCTCCGTCAGCGCCGTGCCCATGGGGGCCACGGTCTCGCGAAAACCGGCCCGGTGCATGGCGATGACATCGACATAGCCTTCAACCGCGATCAGCCTCGAGTTTTCGTGGGCGGCAACCCGCGCCTTGTCGAAATTATAGAGAAGCTCACCCTTTGAAAAAATCGGCGTCTCCGGGGAGTTCAAATATTTGGCGGGCACATCGGCGCGCAACGCCCGGCCGCCGAAAGCGACGACCCGGCCCCGGGCATTGCGGATCGGAAACATGACGCGGTCCCGGAACCGGTCATAGGCCACGGGAATGTCATCACCCGCAATGACAAGGCCTGCCTCAACCATCTGCTCAAGGGCAATGCCAGCCGACGCCAATTCATTGCGCAGCCAGCCCCGGTCATCGCGGGCATAGCCAAGGCCAAATTCCTTCTGGATGGCGGGCGACAAATCCCGGTCCGCGAGATAGCCCCGGGCCTTGGCACCATGTGATGATTGCAATTCGGCCTGGAACAGCTTGGCCGCCATTTCCATGACATCATAAAGGCTTGCACGGGCTTTCTCGCGCTGCACTTCAGCTTCACTGAAGACTGGCAGGGCAATGCCCGCTTCACCTGCCAGTTGCTCCACGGCTTCCGGAAAGCGCAAGCCTTCCTTCTCCACCAGAAAGCGGAAAATGTCACCCGAGGCTTTGCAGCCGAAGCAATAGTAGTGGGCCTTGCGGTCGTCGGCGTGGAAGCTCGGCGACTTCTCGGTGTGGAACGGGCAGCAAGCCCAGAAGTCACCCTTGCCCGGATTGCTCTTGCGCCGGTCCCATTGCACATGCCGCCCCACGACGGTGGAAACGTTCACGCGTGTTTTGATCTGCTCGAGAAAACTGGGCGGGAAGTTCATAGAGGTGGTTTAGCAGGTTTGGCGACAAGGCAACGCCACCCGCGTATGTGATGTTGACAACCCGCGAGATACAGTTGTATATACACTGGCGGGTAAACAGGACGCATCATGTCGGACGATTGGCAGGAAGGCGCACTTGAACTCGATAGTATCGATTGGGATCCGGCCAAAGATCATGCAAACCAAATCAAACACGACCTCTCATTTGAAGAAGCGACCGAAATCTTCCAGGGTCGATACTTCACGCAATACCAAGACTGGCATGCCGAACACCGCTTCGGCGTACTCGGGGTTTTCCGAGGAACAGTCATCTTTGTCGCATGCGCCGAAACAACTCACTCCCTCCGAATTGTCTCTGCGCGAAAAGCTACTCCGTCCGAAAAAAGACGGTATGGTGCGCTTATCCTTCAAGGACCTTAGACGCCTTCCCCGTCTCGATCGGGATTTGTCTGCTTTCAATGCTTTGACCGAGGAAGACATCCGCCGCGCCGTCGCCGATGATCCGGATGCGGCCCCTCTCGACATGGATTGGTCCAAGGCGCGGATGGTCACTTTCAAACCGAAGGTCGCCATGAGCATCCGCGTTGATCCCGACATCCATGATTACTTCAAGGCCACCGGCAAGGGATTTCAAACCCGCATGAATGCTGTTTTGCGTTCCTATGTCGATCACGTCAGAAAATCGAAACCATAGTTCATTGAGGAGACCAAAATGGCGATCAAGAAACTTTATACGGCGGTGGGCACGTCCATCGGCGGGCGCGGCAATGGCACGGCAAAAACCGATGACGGCATGCTCGACCTGATCATTGCAACACCCGTCAAAATGGGCGGCGACGGCAAAGGCACCAACCCCGACCAGCTCTTTGCCGTTGGCTATTCGTCCTGCTTCCTTGGCACCATCAAATTTGCCAACAGCAAGGACAAGAAACCGGTGGCGTTGGCGAAGGAGTCATCGGTGACGGCCCAAGTGAGTTTCGGCACGCGCGCCGACAAGAAGGGCTTCGGCATTGAAGTGAAGCTTGAAGTTTCGCTGCCAGGCGTACCCAAGGCAAAAGCCACAGCGCTCGCCAAGAAGGCGCATACGATGTGCGCCTATTCGCATGCCATCCGCAAGAACGTGAAAGTCACCACAAAGATCGTGTGAGGGCGACGCGGGGGCCGCAGACAGTGCGGCCCTCCGGCACTGGTCAATGATGCCCGGGGTAATGCCAATGGGTGTGGCAATAGGCAACTTTCACTTTCTTCTTCTTGCCCGTCTTCTTCACGTGGCAGTGCCTGTGCCTATGCTGGCCAACGACGATGTGCGGATGGACGAGGTAGCCGTTGCCAATGCCGATATAAACACCAACGCGCGCGGCGTTGGCATCGTTGGACTGGTTTGCCATTCCTAAAACCAGCGTCCCGGCGGCGGCGATTGCCAGCAATGTGGTGCGGATCATGTGGATTCCCTTCTGGTGATTTGCCCCGCAACAAAGCTAGCACCATTGCAAGTGGCCGGGAAGATCAGCGCCTGCCAAACAGCCGTTCAATGTCATGGAGCTTCAGTTCTATGTAGGTGGGGCGGCCGTGATTGCATTGCGCGGCATTGGGGGTCACTTCCATCTGGCGCAGCAGAGCGTTCATTTCGTCGATCTTAAGCGTACGATTGGCCCGCACCGAATGATGGCAGGCAAAAGTGGCGAGCGCATGATTGGCCTTTTCAGCAAGAGCCGCGACCGTTTGCCATTCGGCAGCTTCATCGGCGATGGCCCGCAACAGGCTGGTTAAACTGGCGCCGGAAATGGCGGCTGGAACCTCACGCACAATCACTGACTGGGATCCAAACGCCTCAACCACGAGGCCCAATTCGCTGATCGTCCCGGCAACTGAAAGAACCGACGCCAGTGTGGCGGGATCAAGATCGACCACTTGCGGCACGAGCAGTGGCTGGGTGATGATGCCTTGGCCCAGCCGCTCGCGTTTCAGGCGTTCATAGACAATGCGTTCATGGGCGGCGTGCTGGTCGACAAGGATCATGCCGGTTGCGGTTTGCGCCACGATATAGTTGCCATGCAACTGGGCGCGGGCAAGACCAAGCGGATAGTCCGCTGAAAACCCCACCTCTGCGGAAATGTCCGCCGTCGCCTGGGGCATGTTCATCGTGAAAGCAGCTTGAACGGCTTCAGCGAAAGCGCCAGCCGAAGGTGCCGCCGCATACAGGAAGGCCCGGGCCGTATCACGGGACAGATCCCGGTCAGGCGGGGTCAGACTTTGCGCCAAGGCCCTGCGGACCGCTGAAACAATCAGTCCACGGACGAAACCCTGGTCACGGAACCTGACCTCGGATTTCGCCGGGTGCACGTTTACGTCGACGCGTTCTGCCGCGCATGTGACAAAGAGCGCCAGTGCCGCATAGCGCCCCGGCGGCAGGACGTCCGAATAGGCACCCCGAATGGCCCCGGCGATCAGCTTGTCACGCACTGGCCTGCCATTGACGAAGGCAAATTGCTGCGTCGCCTGGGCGCGGGCGGCGGTGGGAAGTCCGGCGAAACCCTCGATTACAACATCATCGGCGCCATGGTGAATGGCCACTGAATTGGCCATGAAGTCCTTGCCGAGGAGACGCTCAAGCCGTGCCTCCCTTGTCTCGCGCGGCGGACAATCGAGCCAGCGCCGCTCCTCGCTGGCAAAGGAAAAACCGATTGCCGGATTGGCAAGTGCGAGGCGGCGGATGACATCGAGCGCTTCCGCCGTTTCACTGCGGTCGGTCTTGAGAAACTTGAGCCATGCTGGAGTTGCGTAGAAGAGATCGCGGATTTCGGCTTCGGTGCCTGCCTTGAGACTGGCGGGTCTGACTTCTGAATGCCGCCCCCCATCAACGGCGATGGCATGGGCCGCATCACTGCCCTTGCTGCGCGACGTGAGTGTCAGGCGTGCAACACTGCCGATCGATGGCAGGGCTTCACCCCGGAAACCCATGGTGCTGATATTTGTCAAGTCATCATCCGTCAGTTTGGATGTGGCATGGCGTTCAACTGCAAGCGCCAATTCATCGGCGGTCATGCCATGGCCGTCATCGCTGACCCGGATCAGGTTTTTGCCGCCACCACGAAACACCACATCGATTTGGGCAGCACCGGCATCAATGGCGTTTTCCACCAGTTCCTTCACGGCACTGGCGGGACGCTCGACGACTTCAC
>JANNFZ010000462.1:0-4538 GCA_031380375.1 Hyphomicrobiales bacterium | reverse complement strand
AAGTGCATCCCCCGTACCACCGGCAAAGTTTTCTTGCGCACGGTAAATTACCTTTTTCCCTAGAAACTCAGTACCGCAAAACTCTTCAACTTGCTCTTTAAGATACCCAACTATAAGCACAAGTTCATCAATCTCTGGCGGAAGCGCTTCTACAATATGCTCAAGAATAGTTTTGCCACACACCTTTATAAGTGGCTTCGGACAATTGTCGGTGAGTGGACGCATACGAGTTCCCTTCCCTGCAACTAGAATAACGCATTGCATACCTACACAAGTGGACAGATTTTCTTTTCTGCTCTTGTAATATCATCAACATTCGCAATTGGTATCCAAATATTTTCTTCGACAACTGCGATAGGATACTTTGCTGCATACCGTTCAACAACTTCAGAAAGATAATACTCACCTTTCACTGGAGTCTGCGGTTCAAACTCAAAAATGTGCAAATTGGAAGCGGCGTTCTCGCGCTTGCTGGTCATGGGGATCGCGATAACACCCTGCTGCACAATCCAACGCAACACGATTTCCGATGGTGGGCGCTTCAGGCGCGCGGCAATCGCCTGTATGGCGGCGGGTTTCAAGGCGGCACCCCGGCTCAGAGGGCTATAGGCGACAAGCGGCAGGCCAAGTTCACTTGCCACATCAAGAACTTTCGACTGGTCAAGCAGGGGATGAAACTCCACCTGATTGCAGGCGACCTGCGCAGCAAGTCTTTTCACGGCATGGCGCAACAAGCCGGACGAAAAATTGGAAACACCAATGAGCTTGGCCATGCCGCGGCCATGTTCGGCCTTCAGAAGATCGAGTGAGCGATCAATTTCAGATTCCGCCGGTGGCCAATGAATGAGCAACAAATCAGCGGGACCACCGAGATCATCCATGGATTTTTTCACGCTGTCGGCAAAGCGGTTGCTGCCGACATTTCCGGGATCGACTTTTGTGGTGATAAACAAATCACGGCGCGGGATGCCGCATTTTGCAATGGCGCGGCCCACATCCTTTTCGTTGCCATACATCTGGGCGGTGTCGATGTGGCGGTAGCCAAGTTCAATGGCCATGCCGACCGCATCGCGGCACGCTTCGCCCGTCAAGGGAAAAGTTCCGAGCCCAAGGGCGGGGATGCCATGAATTGCGGGAATGGAAGGTGCCGACAAGACTCTTGCCTCTGTGCTGAATTTCGTGACACTATCCCACAAGTAACCAGATGGTTCAATCGCAGAGATGGTTGTTTGGCATGAGTGAAGTGCAAGGCGAGTATGATTATGTGATTGTCGGCGGCGGCACGGCGGGTTGCGTCCTTGCCAACCGCCTGTCGGCGGTGGCCGGCAACCGTGTGCTGCTGGTGGAAGCCGGCGGCAATGACCGGAATTTCCTCTATCACTGGCCTGCCGGCTTTGCCAAAATGACCAAGGGCATCGGCTCCTGGGGCTGGTCCACGGTGCCGCAGAAACACATGCAGGACCGGGTCTTCTGGTACACGCAAGCCAAAGTGATTGGCGGCGGTTCCACCATCAATGCGCAAATCTATACCCGCGGCCACCCGCTTGACTATGATGCCTGGGCGCAAGCCGGTTGCACCGGCTGGGGTTATGACGACATCGTCAAATATTTCCGCCGTTCCGAGGACAATGACAGTTTTGAAGACAACACCCATGGCAAGGGCGGTCCTGTGGCAGTGTCACAACCGAAAGCCCTGCTCCCCATTGTCGACGCGTTCATCGCCGCTTCGGAACAGGCAGGCGTTCCCCGTTGTCCGGACCTCTCAGGCCCCAAGCCAGAGGGCATGGGCATTTACCAAGTGACGCAGCGCAATGCGCGAAGGTCTTCGGCGGCAACCGGCTTCCTGAAGCCCGTCCTCAAACGCCCGAACCTGACGGTCAAACTTGGTGTGATGACCACCCGCATCGTGGTCGGGCAAGCCCGCGCCATTGGCATTGAAATCATCGAGAACGGCCGTCCCCGTGCTGTTCGTGCAGCAGCCGAAGTGATTGTGACATCGGGGGCCATTGGCTCGCCCAAACTGCTCCTTCATTCCGGCATCGGCCCGGCGGATCATTTGCGCACCGTCGGTGTGCCTGTCGTCCATGATCTCAAAGGTGTTGGTTCAAACTTGCAGGACCATCTCGACATCTGCGCACTCGCCGAATGCACAGGTGATCATTCCTTCGACAAATACGGCAAGCCCTGGTGGGCGGCATTGGCCGGCATCCAATACCTGTTGACGAGGGATGGCCCCGCAGCCTCGTCGCTCTTCAATTCCGGCGGCTTTTGGTATGCCGACAAGGCGGCGGCATCGCCCGATATCCAGTTTCATTTCGGCCTCGGCAGCGGCATCGAAGCCGGCATAGCCAAGCTCAAAAATCCGGGTGTCACCCTCAACACGGCATTCATGCGCCCGAGATCGCGGGGCACAGTACGGCTCCGAAGTTCTGATCCCGTTGACCATCCACTGATTGATCCAAATTACTGGTCCGATCCCTATGATCGCGAGATCACCTTGAAGGGCCTCGAAATGGCCCGCGACATCTTGCGGCAGCCGGCCCTGAAGCCCTTTGTTCTTGCCGAGCGCCTGCCAGGGCCCGCCGTCACCGGGGTCAATGACCTGATCGACTATGTCTGCCGCATGGCCAAGACCGACCACCACCCGGCGGGTGCCTGCGCTATGGGCAATGGCTCCATGAGCGTTGTATCCCCACAGTTGAAACTGCACGGCATTGACGGGCTGCGGGTGGCCGACAGTTCCGTCCAGCCCACCGTTATTTCCTCCAACACAAATGCCGTTGCCATGATGATTGCCGAAAAGGCGGCGGCGATGATTTTGGGGGAAACATAAGCGGTTCTGGCCCTTGCCAGCAGTCATTGGAATATCCAATGATGGTTCATGGCCAAATCGAATCCCCCCATGAATGGCGCTGAAAGCCTCGTCCACTCCCTGATCAAGTCGGGTGTTTCCATGTGCTTTGCAAATCCCGGCACCAGCGAAATGCATTTTGTGGCAGCGCTTGACCGCATTCCGGGCCTGCGCTGCGTTCCCGGCATGCAGGAAAATGTCGTGACAGGCATGGCTGACGGCTATGGCCGCATCGCCCGGCAGCCCGCCGTGACCCTGCTGCATTGCGGGCCTGGCCTCACCAATGGACTGGCAAATCTCCACAATGCGCGAAGGGCGCGCTCGCCCATCGTCAATATTGTCGGCGAACAGGCGACCTATCATGCGCAATATGATCCACCACTCGCCATGAACACGTTTCGCGCCGCCGAAACCGTGTCGCAGTGGGTGCGGGCCAGCACACGGCCCGAGGATGTGGGCCGTGACGCCGCTGAGGCCGTCCAGGCAGCAAGGTCAAGGCCTGCACAAATTGCAACGCTCATCCTGCCGTCTGATGCGTCCTGGTCGGAAGGTGGCGTGGTGGCGGAACGCCTTGAGCCCAAGCCCCCGAAACCGTTGAGCATGGCGGCCATGCGGGAAGCCGCACAAATCCTGCGCAGCAAGCAAAACGTCCTGTTGTTGCTCGGCGACACAGCACTCGACCATGGACCGCAACAACACGCAGCGCGCATCCAGTCCAAGAGCGGGTGCCGGATCATGGCGGAATCGTTCAACAGCCTGCACCAGAGGGGCCAGGGGCGTTTGCCAATTGTCCGGGTGCCCTATCCCGCTCCGCTGGCCATCGAGGCATTGAAGGGTTTTGACCACATCATTTGCGTCAGCGCCCGCCAACCCACCGGATTTTTCGCCTATCCAGGCCTGCCCAGTCTGCACGCACCTGCGCACGCGACCATCACCATTCTGTGTGATCCGGGCCAGGACGCCCATGAGGCGCTTGACGCTTTGGCCAATGACATTGGCGCGCCCAAAGCAGCGGTGTTTGATTCCGGCAAACGCCCGGGCATTCCCAAGGGTGCGCCTTCATCGGAAGGCTTTGGCCAGATGCTGGCGGCGGTCATGCCCGAGCAAGCCATCATTGCCGATGAAGCGATCAGCTTTGGCGGTGGTTTTTTTGCCGCGAGCCATGCGGCACCGGCCCATGACTGGATGATGATTGTGGGTGGTGCCATTGGCTTTGGCATGCCTTGCGCCACGGGTGCGGCCCTTGCCGGACAGGGCCGCCGCGTCATCAATCTGCAAGCCGACGGTTCGGCCATGTACACGTTGCAGTCCTTGTGGACCCAGGCGCGGGAACGGCTTCCCGTCACCACCGTCATACTCTCGAACCGCAAGTATCAAATCCTCATCAGCGAATATGCCAGCGTTGGTGCCAATCCCGGCCCCACGGCCATGAACATGCTCGACCTCGGCAATCCCGACCTCGACTTCGTGAAGCTGGCCAATGGCATGGGTGTGGAGGCCGCAAAAGCCACAACACTCGAAGGCTGCGCTGCGTTGATGCAGGACTCGTTCAAGCAGGACGGCCCCTTCCTGATCGAATTGGAGATCTGACGATGCGCGCTGTCTATTTTGAAGCCTTTCAGGCCATGCCCCGTATCGCAACCCTGCCCGATCCCACGCCAACGCCGGATGGCGTCGTGGTCAAGGT
>JANNFZ010000445.1:0-2922 GCA_031380375.1 Hyphomicrobiales bacterium | reverse complement strand
GCTTCGAACTTGGCGAGTTGTGCTGCGGCGGCAACGGGATTGTGTCCGGCAATATATGTCAGAATCTCATCTATGTCGACAAGTGCACCGCGGTTGTAGCGGACCCTCATGCCACCCGAAACTTGCCAAAAATGGCTTCGACTTCCGCATCAGTAGCTATCTCACCGCGCCCGGCGGCGGCGATGCGCACGTCAATGATTTTCCAGTCATCGGCCGTGAGTTCGAAATCCGTGTCCTGATTGCGTTCAATGACCATGGCGGCACGAACCAGTTCTTCCTGGGCGCTCACCGGCCATTGCGCGGCGCGCTTCAATACATCACTCAAAGACGACATGGCGTTCTCCTCAGTTCACGCTTTTCCAAGCTTTGACAAAGAATGACACAAACGCAAACGCCCGGTCCAGTCCCATGGCGGCGAAGAAGGACGAGGTGCCGCGTACGCGAACCCAACGTGCTTTCCAGATACGATTCTGCGACAGGGCTTCGAAATATTCTTCGCGCATATCTGAAACAATTGGCAAGAATACCTTTTCGTAGCTTCGCTTCGAGAAAACAAACTCGGAATATCCTATCAACTTCGAACCTGGTGCCGATGGCAAACGCTTAGAACTAACAAGCACGGAGTTTAGGATTTGAGAGTCTAGCACGACGATGACAGTCGCTAGTACTAGTGGAATTAATGATAGGAGCATTCTTGGTTCAAGTTCTAGATCACCTTGAAAATAACTGTAAATCGATACGAACGAAAAGGCAGATAGATTTAGCAATAAAAACCAAGCTATCGACTTCGAGATCAGTCTGCCTTCTAGAATCTTGTTCATCCCATCACCTCCGCACCGTGAAGGACCATCTGTGCCTGCCTTGCGGCTGCCAGCGCCCTCTGGCCAAGTCCGGTGATCGAAAACACCCGCTTTGGCAGGCCCGAGATATTTTCTTCTTTCACTTGCCGCGAAGTCACATAGCCTTTGTCGTCCATGCGCATGAGCGTGACATAGATTGTGCCGCGCGCCAGCTTGCCGCCGGAAGCATTGACCATCTCAAGGCCGTACATTTCTTTCTTGCCCGCCAGCATGTCGAGCACGAGCAATTCCTTGGAGGATGGGAGGCGGGGATCACTATTGAACATCTTAACACTTTCATGTTGTAAGTGTGAGTCTTACATAGTGCAAGTTGGTGTTCACGTCAAGACCCCACGCGTAATCGTCCAGGCGGCAACGGCGAGGAACAAAACACCCGCCAGCCGCCCGGTCCAGATCGTGGCCGTGGCATTGCGCAAGAGAAGGGCGCTGCTTTGCGCGGCGGCAAGCCCAAGCCCGCCATAGATCGCGAGCTGCATCAGCGCCGTCAAAAGCCCCATGACCAACGCCTGCGACCAGACCGCCCCATATTCAGCCCTGATGAATTGCGGATAGACGGCAACGACAAACATATAGGCTTTCGGATTGAGAACGCAGGTCACAAAGCCCTGCCTGAAGGCGGTGCGCCAGGAATTGGCGGTGGTCGCGCCAATGTCATCGACGGTGATGGAACTGCGGACCAGCGTCCAGCCAATCCATGCCATGTAGGCTGCACCGGCGAACAACAGGAGCGTCAGGGCTTGTGGTGCAAGGCGCAAAATCGCACCAAGCGCAAAAGCCCCAAACAGCGTATGCCACACACCACCCAGCATCACGCCTGCCGTTGCGGAGAGCCCCCGGGCCCGGCCGCCCGTCAGCGCATTGGCGATGACAAAAAACATGTCCATGC
The DNA here is from genome assembly GCA_031380375.1 of Hyphomicrobiales bacterium. Taxonomy (GTDB): domain Bacteria; phylum Pseudomonadota; class Alphaproteobacteria; order Rhizobiales; family Aestuariivirgaceae; genus Aestuariivirga. The sequence goes on along the minus strand of JANNFZ010000445.1, from coordinate 1,176 downwards.
CCGGCACGATGATGATGCCGAAGAGGAGTGCTGTGTAAATCCAGATATTCTGTGCGTAGGACATGGGGCAGGACTACTTTCTTTGCGGACGGCGGAGCTACCCGATTCCGGCTCTGGCATGCTCTCCTCTGCTGACAAAATCTGGCAGCAGGGGCACTGGCACAGCGGATGACAGCGAAAGCGGACTGCCCCCTTGCGTCCTCTCCTGACTTGTCCTAAACAATCGTTCGGAATAACGAACGATTGAGATCATGAACGAAACGACAGCTATCATCGCAGCCCCCGCCGTCCCGGCGGGCCTTCTGGCCGAACAAGTGACGGAAGTTGAGCATTACACTGATCGGTTGTTCCGCTTCCGGGTGACGCGGCCGCAATCCCTGCGCTTTCGCTCTGGTGAATTTGTCATGATTGGCCTTCCGGGCCGGGAAAAGCCTGTCATGCGGGCCTATTCCATTGCCTCGCCCTCCTGGGACGAGCAGCTGGAGTTTTTTTCCATAAAGGTGCCGGGCGGCCCACTCACCGAAAGCCTGCAAAAAATCAAGCCCGGCGACCAGATCCTGCTGCGCCCCAAGCCAACAGGAACCTTGGTCAACGATGCCTTGCTGCCAGGCCAGCGCCTGTTCTGTCTTTCAACCGGCACGGGCTTTGCGCCCTTTGCCTCGCTGATCCGCGATCCCGAGACCTATGACAAATTCGGCGAGATCATTGTCACCCACACCTGCCGCAGCACCGGCGAACTGACCTATGGCCACGATACCGTGACCGCCACCATGGAAGATCCGTTGGTGGGGGAATTGGCCCGGGGCCGCCTCAGGCACTTTGCCTCGGCAACCCGCGACCGGGCCCCCAACATGGGCCGCATCACCGACCTCATTGCCTCGGGTGAATTCTTCCGTAGACTGAATATTTCTGAATTCGATCCTGCCGAAGACCGTATCATGCTTTGCGGATCCATGGGCATGATCCGCGACGTTCGTGCCATGGTGGAACCGAAGGGCTTTGTCGAAGGCTCCAACCACACGCCCGACAGCTTTGTGGTCGAGCGCGCCTTTGTGGGCTAGCTGTGGCTTTTCAATAGGTTGTCCATCCGGTTCAAATGAAGGAAGCTGTTGTTGCGAAACGTCAGTGACTTCAAGGAGAACCGGATGAACATTCACAAGAATGCGGCATTGACGC
>JANNFZ010000442.1:0-7722 GCA_031380375.1 Hyphomicrobiales bacterium | reverse complement strand
GAGCGCCGCAGTGTCATGAATGCCCTTGCCGAACGGGTGGCAACGCTGACTTTGCGCAAAACCCGGCGTGGTGGCCGGCGCGGGCGGCTCGCCGCGGAATAATCAGGCGGCCCTGGCGGCCTGGCCTTCGACAACATCAAGTGCCCGCAGCAAAACTTCCGGCCCGGCACCGGGCCTGACGGCCTCTTCCGACAGCACCTGGCGCCACAACCGGCCACCGGCCTGCGCGTGATAGAGGCCGAGCATGTGCCGGGTGATCCGGTGCAAGGGCTGGCCTTTTGACACCTGCTCCGCCGCATAAGGCAGCATGGCCAGAACAGCGTCACGCCGCGACGCTGCAGGATTTTCAACACCTGCAAACGACCTGTCGACATCGGCCAGCATCCACGGCGTCTGGTAGGCGGCGCGGCCATACATTAACCCATCAAGATCAGCGAGATGAGAAATATCTCCTAGAAGGCTTGACAATCCTCCATTCAGGACTATATTCAGTTTTGGAAAGGAGGACTTCAACCGATGCACACGATCATAATTCAATGGTGGAATTTCACGGTTTTCTTTTGGGCTCAGACCTTTAAGCCAGGCTTTGCGGGCATGGACATGAAAGGTCTGGCAGCCAGCACCCGCCACCTTCTCGACAAAATTCTGGAGTGCCAGTTCCTCGTCCTGTTCGTCGATTCCAATGCGGCATTTCACTGTCACCGGAATGCGCACCACGGCTTTCATGGCGGCAACACAATCCGCCACAAGCCCGGGCTCTGCCATCAGGCACGCGCCGAAACGACCCTCCTGCACCTTGTTCGAGGGACAGCCGACATTGAGGTTGATCTCGGCATAGCCAAAATCGGCACCAATGCGCGCCGCATCCGCCAACCCTTGCGGATTGCTGCCGCCAAGTTGCAGGGCCACCGGCTGCTCGCGGGCGTCAAAGCCCAAAAGCCGTGTGCGATCGCCATGCCGAACCGCCATCTCGGTCACCATCTCGGTGTAGAGAAGCGCGCGGGCCGTGAGGGTCCGGTGGAAGACCCTGCAATGCCGGTCCGTCCAGTCCATCATGGGGGCGACGGCGAAGAGCTTGCCCTTCGCCGCGCCGGGCTTAGCAGCGGTGTTCATGGGCGGGGCTTAGCGCAGGGTGGTGGCGAAGCTCAATTGGAAATATCGCGAGACACTCCCAGTCGCACAAGCCCAAGCTGGTTCGCGCTCGACGACGGTTCAGGCGCAGTGAAACCGGCAGCAGGCCAATCGCCCAGTCTTTGCGGTCGCATGAGAATAGTCTCATAACAGGTATCAGGGCAAAATGAAGATTGAGCCTTGCCCATGCCAGCAAGGCTCAACCCGACCGATTGGGATGCCGCCAAGTCAGGGCGTGAGATCAAGCGCCTTGACGACCCTGTGATAGGGCAAACCGGCAGCATCGTTAAGTTTCTTGACCTCCACGTCGGAGCCGGCCTCGAACAGGCACATGCAACGACCGTCATCGGGAGCGAAGGTTGAGCGGATATACTTGATATCCGTCCCCGACGCCGACATTTCCCTGGCCTTGTCCATGGCTGCTTTCTGGGCACCTCCCAACGCCTCCATGCTTATGCCCTTGAGATCGCGTTCTACCATAAATACCGACATTTCGTGCTCCTTTTCAATCAGTGACGGAACAATTAGAAACCTCAATCACGGCAAACGGAACGACCAGTTCTCTATTGATTGATAACTGACAGTTATGGGTGAAAGTGCTACAACATCTTCTCAAAGTCTTCGGGAGCGAGCCATGGAAATGTACCAGGTCCGATATGTGCTGGCGGCGGCCCGCGTCTTGAACTTCACGAAGGCTGCGGTTGAATGCAACGTCTCGCAACCCGCCTTGACCAAGGCCGTCAAGACACTGGAGGCCGAACTGGGGGCACCGCTGTTCCACAGGGAGGGCAAGCAGATCCTGCTCAGCGATTTTGGCCGATCACTGTTGCCGCATCTGCACCACATCGTGCAGGAGGCAGCGGCAACACGGACATTGGCCGACAATTTCCGGCTTCTTAACAAGGTTCCAATCCGGCTTGGTGTCATGTCGACTGTTGGCCCGGTGCGGCTGGCGCGCTTTCTGGCGAAGTTTCAGAAGGACTTTCTTGGCGTCGAGATCGCGGTCAGCGAGGCGGGCGGGGCCGAGTTGAAGAGCAAGCTGGAGAATGTGGAACTCGACCTGGCGGTGATGAACACATTGGACTGCCTGCACGATGGCTTCACCGTCCAGGATCTCTACAAGGAACGCTACGTCGTCATCTTCCCGCCTGAGCACCGGCTGGCCAAGTTAAACGCCGTCAAGCTCGGAGACGTTTCAGGCGAGCCCTATGTCGATCGCCTGTCCTGTGAAATGCGCGAGATCGTGATGGGCGTCTGCCGTGACAGGAACATCAATCTCTATGCCAGATTTCGTTCCGAACGAGAGGATTGGGTGCAGGCCATGGTTCTTGCACGAATCGGATTTGCTTTCATGCCGGAGTGTTCGGTGACGCTGCCTGAACTACTGCAACGGCCACTGATCGAACCAGAGGTTACCCGCACTATTTCGCTGGTCAGTGTGCCAGGGCGACAGTTCAGTCCGGCCACGGCCGCCATGGTGCGGGCGGCACAGAGCTTCGACTGGCCCGGATAATCGTCCATGATTGTTTCGGATCAAAGTTGGAAGAGTGGTCGCAGTCGCTGTATGACTGCTTCATATCTGCCTGCAGACAGGTTTTCTCAAATAGTGGAAATTAGCGATTGCAAGTCAGCTTGTTTTCCATGAATGGGCAGGTTGCAGCCTCGCTGCCGGAACTGTGCCTTGAGTTTGAGCCAAAATCCCAAGTGTCAGTCACCATCTCGGTGTAGAGAAGCGCGCGGGCCGTGAGGGTCCGGTGGAAGACCCTGCAATGCCGGTCAGTCCAGTCCATCATAGGGGCGACGGCGAAGAGCTTGCCCTTCGCCGCGCCGGGCTTAGCAGCGGTGTTCATGGGCGGGGCTTAGCGCAGAGTGGCGGAGAAGCCCAATTGTAAAAGGCGGAAATAAGCGTGCGGTGGCAATGAAGAGCCTGCACAAATTAATGTGCAGACTTGATTTGATCTATTGCTTTTGGGCCTCGATTTCAATCATCAACTTGATATCGGGGCCAAGGCCATATTCCGCAACCTTGCCCAACCCGTATTCAGCCGTTTTCACGATGCCGGTGGCCGAAAACCCGCTGATGATTGCGCTGGCATCCCACGAGCGGGGCTGTTCAGCGTTCCAAACGACATCAAGGGTTACAGGTTTGGTCACGCCAATGATCGTCAAATCACCGGTGATTTTGCCGGTCTTGTCACCGGTCTTTTCCACGGCCGTGCTCACAAAGGTGATCTTGGGGAATTCAGCCGTATTGAGAAAGTCCGGACTGTTGAGGTCTCTGTCACGGTCGGTAAAATTCGTATCGATGCTCGTTGCATCAATCTCGACTTTGACAGAACTCCTGGTCACGTCAGCCTGGTCAAAAACAATGTCGCCCGCAACGCCGCGAAACTTGCCCATCGCCGTGGACCAGCCTGCGTGATTGACCGCAAAGTTCACCCACGCGTGATCTTTGTCGATTTTATAGGTCTCGGCTGCAAAAGCCGAAGCTGCAGTGGCCAGCAATGCGCCGGTCGCCAGAGCCGACAAGAGTCCAAATTTCATTTCCATTTTCCTTTTTTTGGTTGCCGGAGTTGAGTTTATGTCGCTTTATCCAACAGACAGTCCGCGTTGAGTAAATGCGACAAGGATTGCGGCAACCGCCGGCGCGGCAGCCAGAAATCCAGATGCAAAGGGTTTCGCCAAGGGTGGCAGGTCACGAAATTCCGGGGCAAAATGCGGAACCAGAAGTGTCAGTGACAAGACTGCATAAGCCAACAGGTTTACGTCAGGCGCAAAAAGAGCAACCATGAAAGACATCGACACAAAACTCAAAAGCACCGCCTGCAAGGTGATTGGCGCGAGTGCATTGGCCTTGCCGCCCATGGCGATCAAGGCAAATTGAAAAAGCAAATAGCCGCCGATCCATGCCGCCAACGCGCCCATCGCCTGGGCAAATCCCACGAAAAAACCAAGCAGCGACAAAATTGACCCGCCAATTGCAAAAGCCAGAAGTGCCGCAGGCCAGAGAAAAACATCGTTGGCACGTGTCTCGAGACTCCGGCTGGCAAAGGCCGCCACCGGTATTGCTGCCAGGATCATCAGTGCTTGCGGCCATGCCGCTGCATCCACAAGCTTGTTGACACCCATCCAGGCCAGCGCAATTCCAAGGATGAGAATTGTCACGAACCAAACCTTGTGTCGAAGGAATGACGCAACCGGGACGGCGACAGCAATTCCGGCAATCAAAAAGCCGAGCTTCTGCTTGGCCGCCACGGGCGGGAATGACGGAACCCCCTCCAACAACACATAGATCGCCAGTATCATTGCAACCGCGATAAAAAGCTGGGAGATGGTATTTGGGCGGTTGGACAGAACAATCATCGCCAAAACAACGCCCAAGCCGAAAGGCCAAACAATAGTGTGCAATAACAGCGGTGAAATCAATTCGGCCTCCAAGCGAGTGCAACATGCTCCCGTTAAACGAGCATTGGATTTCGTCGTGACTTACATGATGCCTATTTACTGAACATGTTAACTAAAATCAAGGGCCGTGTTTGGGATGGCTGAAAGCGGGGACCATTGGGCAACGGCGGCCGGGGAAATATTTGGATTCAATTGACCGCCGCAAGTTTTCTCTCTCTTATCGCTGCGATTTGATCGACCGTCGCGCTTGGGTTCGGAAATCAGGCCGCCACGGCGGCGGTATCGGAAATCCGCTGCAGGCGATTTCGGCGCTGATCGCCAGTCTGCACGACGCCGGGCACCGCATCGCCGTCGCCGGCTTCTATGATGACGTGAGACAGATCAACGATAGCGTGCACCAAGCCATTGCCGACTTGCCCTTCAGTGAAGAAGAGTATCTGCAATCAATCGGCGCGCCCTGTGGGTTCGGCGAGGCCGGTTACAATTTGCTGGAACGGCAATGGCTTCGCCCCACGCTTGAGCTCAATGGCCTGTGGGGTGGCTACCAGGGCCCCGGAGGCAAAACCGTAATACCCAGTACCGCTGGTGCCAAGATCAGTTGCCGCCTGGTGCCTGATCAAGACCCCGAGACAATCGTCGCACTCATATCGAAGCACTTACGGCGGCACTGTCCGCCGGGTGTGGCACTCGAGATCATGCCCGCTGCCACCGGCTCAAAGGCCTATGCGGTGCCTGACGACCATCCGGGCTTGGCACTTGCCGAACGCGTGCTTGAAGAGGTCTATGGCAAACCAAGCAAGCGGGTGCGCATGGGTGCAACGATCCCGATTGGACACATTTTCCGCGCGGCACTCGGCGCCGAAACCGTGTTCTTTTCATTCTCCACCGCCGATGAGGACTATCACGCACCCAATGAGTTCTTCCGCTTGCAACGCCTCGATGACGGCCTGAAATCGTGGGTTCGCTATTGGGAGCTGCTCGGCCACAAGCCTGCCAGTGCGTGGCAATTCAAGGGTACAAAAAATGGCGTTTGAAATTCCCTTCGCGACGATCAGCACCCTTGGCGCGGCTTATCGCCAGCGATCCCTTTCGCCGGTTGAGGTGACTGCCAAGTTGCTCGACCGCATTGCCAGGATTGATCCTCTCCTCAACAGCTTCATCACCGTTCTGCGAGATCAGAGTCTTGCGCAGGCCGAACAGGCGGAAGGTGAATTGAAATCCGGCCACGACCGTGGCCCCTTGCACGGTGTGCCGGTCGCCGTGAAGGACCTGATGGAGGTTGCAGGCGCGCCAACAACCTATGCCTCGCGCGCCGGAAGCGGACGCGTGGCCACATCTGATGCAAAGCTCGTGCAGAATCTGAAACAGGCAGGGGCCGTCATTCTCGGCAAAACCAACCTTCTCGAATATGCCTATGGTGCCGTGCATCCGGATTTCGGCCAAACCAACAACCCCCGGGATACCAAGCGCACGTCAGGCGGTTCCAGCGGCGGTTCGGCGGCGGCGGTTGCCGCAGGCCTTTGTTTTGCTGCCGTCGGAACCGACACCGGGGGGTCGATCCGCATTCCCGCGTCTTATTGCGGCGTTGCCGGATTGAAACCCACTTTCGACCTCGTGTCGCTGGACGGCGTACATGCGCTCTCGCCGTCGCTTGATCATGCGGGACCGATGGCACGCTGTTGTGCCGACGCCGCCCTGTTGCTGGGAGGCATGACAGGCCAAACTTTCAACGTCTCGCCCAGGAAGCTGGCTGGCATTCGCATCGGCATGCTGCACCATCCCGATGCCGCACGTTTTATGGAGCCGGCAATCTCGGCCCTGTTCGATCAAGCAGTCGAGGCACTGAGGCGCGCCGGTGCCGTTCTGCAACGGATCGAATTGCCATCGTTGGAATTGGCCAACCATGAGTTGATCAAGATCACGTGGCCTGAGGCATCCCTCTTGCATCGCCAGCTGTTGGCCAAGGAGCCGCTGGGATATTCGGCCATAACCCGCACCCAGCTTGAGGCCGGCTTTTCGGTTCCGGCGGTCGATTACTTGAGTGCCTTGCAGACCGGACGGCGCTTGCGCGCCGGTTTCGAGCATGTCTTTCAGACCGTGGATGCAATCGTAACACCCTCTGTCCCTTGGGTCGCCCCCATCGAAGACCCGCCAATCGGCGGCGCTGAAGGAGAAGGCGAGATGCTGTTCAGTGGTGTCTTCAACCTGACCGGCTTGCCAGCCCTCAGCGTTCCCTGCGGACTAACCGGCGAAGGCCTGCCCGGTGGAATGCAAATCATCACACCATGGCACCGGGACGAATTGGCGCTTGCAATCGGCGCTGCCATTGAAAAACTCATTCCCACGCCAGATCTATCCGCGCAATTCCCGGCCACCGGCTATCGGTGAATGGCCACGGCCCGCGTCGGGAAACCTGAGCCGCCTTTTGCATTCGGCCAGCTCACCATGATCAACGCACCCGCTTCAGGAACCTTGTCGAGATTGGCCATGACTTCAATTTGCCACCGGTCAAGTGAAAGCACAAAGTGCTCAAGGCTGTAATCACCTGCTGAGGTGGCAATGCCGGGGTCAGTATCCAATTGTTCGTGCCCCACTGGCCGACAAAACTATAGTGATGAACCTGAAACCCGTCTCCTTTTTCATGGTCAAAGAACAGTTTGCGCACTTCATCCGGGAACGCCGGAAAATGTGGCTGACCGGGATGGAACGGATGGGTGAGATCAGTGTATATCGCGCCAGCCAGGCTGGCGCGATATGTGTTCCACAGTGATTTGTCTTCCAAAGTATCAGGGCTCCGGCACATATGTTGGTGCGGCTTCGCTGGCAAGGAAGAGCTTGCCGTCCTTGACGCCAATGACGGAAACGGATTTGTCGGGAACCGAAATGCCGGGACGATAGGTGATTGTGCCGGTGACGCCATCCAGACCCGTCGTTGCCGCGATGGCATCACGGATCTTCGCTGAATCGACTGCACCTGCCCGGTTGATCGCATCAGCCATGAGCTTCACAGCATCATAGCCAAGGGCCGCAAAGGCATTTTCAGGATCAACGCCGGTAAAGCGCCCTTGCAACGCCGAATAGTAGCGGGCAATTGAGTAATCCAGATTCGATTCAAAATCCCGCTCTTTTGCCCAAAATTTTTGCCTGAGAATATCGGCAGCATAACCATTGGTTGTGCTTCGAAGG
>JANNFZ010000362.1:0-2116 GCA_031380375.1 Hyphomicrobiales bacterium | reverse complement strand
CATTGAAAAACGCACCACTGGCGCGGGCGAAGGCGAGTATGGGTTTGGGCCCATAGTTTGGCTCATAGGAAGCGGCCGAACGTCCGGTGGTGTGATAACCGGGTCGATCTTCCATTTCCAGAACGGCAACACTGGCGTTTTCGGCCAGATGGGCGGCAATGGAAGCGCCGGCGATGCCTGCGCCGATGATGATGATGTCAAATTGCGTCATGTACCTGCTCTAGCGGATTGGCATGGCGCATGTCACCTGCGGGGCCGTTGCGGTGTTTGTCTATCTTGCTAGTGTACCGGGCAGGAGTGCCCCATGGACAATTTCAACCAACCCGTATCAGGCCTGGTGACGCCGCGTTTTGGTGGCATTGCGACGTTTTTCCGCCTGCCTCATGTGGCACTGGAGCAAGCCGAAAAACTCGATATCGGCATTGTCGGCATTCCCTGGGATGGCGGCACCACCAACCGGCCTGGCCCACGCCATGGCCCCCGCCAGATGCGCGACCAGTCCTCCATGGTCAGGCGCATGCACCAGACTTCGCATGTCGTGCCCTATGACCTGGCCCAGGTTGCTGACCTTGGCGATTGCCCGGTCAACCCGGCCAATGTCGATGACGGACTGAAACGCGTGGAAAAATACTTCAAGGCTTTAATCGCCAAGGGCATCAGGCCCCTGTCAGCGGGTGGCGACCATTTATGCTCGCTGCCGGTGCTGCGGGCGGTTGGCGCCAAAAAGCCCGTGGGCATGGTGCATTTTGATGCCCATACGGATTTGTATGACGGTTATTTCGGCGGTTTCAAATATACCCACGGCACGCCCTTCCGCCGGGCCATCGAAGAAGGCGTGCTTGATCCCAAGCGCACCATCCAGATCGGCTTGCGTGGTTCGATGTATGACCTCGACGATTTCGCGTATGGCGAAAAGATGGGTGTCAGGCTGATGCGCATCGAAGAGGCCATGGAACTTGGGCCTGCCAAGGTCATGGAAATTGCCCGCAAGGTTGCAGGCGATGGCGAGACCTATGTGAGTTTTGACATCGACATGCTCGATCCCGTCTATGCGCCGGGCACCGGCACGCCGGAAATCGGTGGCTTCACGACTTTCCAGGCGCAAGCGATGTTGCGGGGCTTGCGTGGCCTCAACATTGTCGGTGCCGATGTGGTGGAAGTGTCGCCGCCCTTTGATCCCTCCGGCATGACGGCCTACGCTGGTGTCACCATGATGTTCGAGATCCTGTGTTCCATGGCCGAGGCTGTTGCAAATCGCCGTTAGCGGTGGGGCAATCACAACTGGAACCATTGTTTTGCAAGTTTTGGCTGCCCGGGGAATTCCTGTTTCGCAAGTGACTTGTGTTGCAATCTGCTTCGTCTGAAGAGGGCGGGATGTCCGGGTCCAGAGCGATTCTCCTCATTGTGGCAGGTGCTGTTTCAGCACTCAGCCTGCCGCCCATTGGGTTGTGGTTTGTGTGGGCTGTAACGGTTTGGTTCCTGCTGGGATGCTCGGCCCAGGCACGCAGCATCATTCAGGCCGGACTTGTTGGATTGTGTTTTGGTTTTGGTTATTTTGCGGCGGCATTTCACTGGATCGGTTTTGCGTTTCTCGTCGATGCCGACGCCTATCTTTGGATGATGCCATTTGCCGTCGGCGGGCTTTCGCTGTTCATGGCGCTATACTGGGCGATTGCCGTGGCACTTGCGTGGCGCGTGAATGTACTTCCTGGTTTTGTGACGGTCCCGGCAACGCTTGCCATAGCCGAATGGTTGCGCGGCCATCTGTTCACGGGGTTTCCCTGGGCGGCACCCGGTCTGGCAGGAGATGGCATGGGGCCGGTATTGCAGCTTGCTTCAATCGTCGGCATGCCGGGCCTTACTTTGCTGGTCCTCATCTGGGCGGCACTGCCTTTTGCGTTGTGGCAATCACGTGGCAGCAATCGCATGGCCTTGAGTGTCGTTGCTGCCTGGCTGTTGCTGTTGCCCCTGTCTTTCCTTTGGGGCGGGCACAGGCTGAGCCAAACATCCGTGGACGCCAACACCCGCCCGGTGGTGCGCCTCGTGCAACCCAATGTGTCACAGGACGAGAAATGGCGGAGCGACAACGCTGCAGCAATGTTTTCCGGACTGTTGG
>JANNFZ010000318.1:0-3608 GCA_031380375.1 Hyphomicrobiales bacterium | reverse complement strand
AGAGGTCGCGGGCGTTGCCATAGGCCAGCACATTGAGCCCGCCTGCGTTGCTCGAGAGATTGCCGCCAATGCGGGCCGAGCCCTGTGACGCAAGCGCCAGCGGAAACAACCGGTCCGCATTTGAGGCCGCGTCCTGCGCCATTTGCAACGTGACACCTGCCTCCACCGTCATGGAATAATCCGCCGCATCGACGGCGATGATTTTCGTCATGCGGTCAAGTGACAGAAGAAGTTCGCGGCCGTTGGCATTGGGGATTTGTCCGCCGACCAGCCCGGTGTTTCCCGACTGCGGCACAATGGCCGTTCCGGTTTCATGGGCAAGCGCCATGATGCGCGAAACTTCGCCGGTATCTTTGGGCCGCAACACCAGCGGTGTAGCACCTTGCCAGAGGTCGCGCCGTTCATGGAGATAGAGCTCCTGGTCGGGACCCGGACGGACGATGCCTTTTTCACCGACGATGGCCGCAAATTGCTCAAGTAATTCGGATGAAATCGCCGTCATGACCGTGGCGCCGCCGCGCGCTTCAGTCGGTCATTGATGGCTTCGCCAAGGCCTGTGCCAGGTATGGGGGCAACCGCAATATGGTCCGCACCCGCCGCATCGACCTCATGCAACAGCCGAAAGAGATTGGCCGCCGCCTGCATCAGATTGCCCGTGGGTGAAAGCGAGACAGGGCCATGGGCGAAAGCACCAAAGCCCAGATAGACCTCGTGGGGCAGGGGCTTTTCAACATTGAGCCTGAGTGCGGCGCGCGGTGCGTAGTGGCTCTCGAGTTGTCCCGGCGCATGCAAAGGCCCGGCTTCGGCATCGTCCAATTTGTATCCCAACACTTGTTCCAAATCCTGTCGCACAATGCCGCCGGGCCGCAGCAGACGGGCCCTGCCATCGAGGAAACTGACGACGGTGGATTCAAGTCCGACTTGCGATGGTCCGCCATCGAGGATCATGTCAACGGCATCGCCAAGTTCGGCGCGCACGTGGGCCGCCGTGGTGGGGCTGATGCGCCCGGAACGGTTGGCACTGGGGGCGGCAATCGGCTTTCCAAAAGCTTTCAGCAATTCCTGCGCAACGGCATGCGATGGCACACGAAGGGCAATGCTTGGAAGCCCGGATGACGCCAGCAATGACACGGGGCAATCAGCTTGCCGGGGCACGACCAGTGTTAATGCACCGGGCCAAAAAACGTCTGCAAGTCTCTTGGCATCATTGGGAAAAATGCCAAGTTCCTGGGCTGCAGCAAAAGCCGCAACATGGGCAATCAGGGGATTGAATTGCGGCCTTCCCTTGGCTGCAAAAACGCGCGCCACCGCATCATCGGATGTGGCATCGGCACCCAAGCCATACACTGTCTCGGTCGGAAACGCGACCAAACCGCCAGCCGCCAAGACCGCAGCCCCCCGTGTTATTTCCTGTCCATTGATCATCTCCTCCGCGCTATAGCAGTGCCTGCGAAGCTGGGCTACACCGCTCGCCATGACGACCCTGGTTCTGACCCACCCTTCTTCACTCCTCCATGAAACGCCGCCCGGCCACCCCGAACGCATCGATCGCATGAAGACGGTAAATGCCGTTCTCAATGCGCCGTCATTCCGGAGTTTGAAGCGCAAGGATGCGCCGCTTGGCACGGATGAGCATTTGCGCCTTGCTCATTCCCAGGAACACATCCGCCGCATCCGCTCCATGTCACCCGAGCACGGCCTCGAATATCTCGACACCGATACCGTGATGTCGCCGCATTCACTCGAGGCAGCACTGCGCGCTGTCGGCGGGGCAACCGCCGCTGTCGATGCGGTGTTTGGCGGAGAGGCCGACAATGCCTTCTGCGCCTTTCGCCCGCCCGGCCACCATGCCGAGCACAACCGGGCCATGGGTTTTTGCCTGTTCAATCACGCCGCCATCACTGCACTTTACGCCCGGAAACGCCATGGTGCTGCGCGTGTTGCCGTCATTGATTTCGATGTCCACCACGGCAATGGCACGCAGGACATTTTCTGGTCCGAGCCCGATTGTTTCTATGGCTCGACGCACCAGATGCCGCTCTATCCAGGCTCTGGTTCCAGCACTGAAACGGGTGTCGGCAATGTCCACAACGCACCCTTGCGGGCCGGTGATGGTGGTGTTGAATTCCGCACCGCCTTCGATGGCATTATCCTGCCCGCCCTCTCGGCCTTCGGTCCTGATCTCGTGGTAATCTCCGCAGGTTTTGATGCCCATGTCCGCGACCCGCTCGGCAGTCTTGAATTGACCGAAGAGGATTTCGCCTGGGCCACGCTTAAGCTTATGGATGTGGCCGACATGCATGCGGAAGGACGCGTTGTTTCGGTGCTGGAGGGCGGCTATGATCTGCAGGCGCTGGCAGGCTCGGTCGGTGTCCACCTCCATGCCCTGTTGCATGGCGAGACCCTGGACAGCGAAGCCGCCAATGACAACGACGATGGGGAAGAACAATGAGCACGGCCGACGATACCGGGATTGCCGGTCTCACCTTCGAAAAGGCGCTTGCAGCCCTAGAGGAGATCGTGGCGCGCCTTGAGGGCGGCAAGGTCGATCTTGAAGAGTCGATCAAAATATACGAACGCGGCGAAGCGCTGCGCAAACACTGCGAGGCCAAGCTCAAGCAGGCCGAAGCCCGCATTGAGAAGCTGACGCTTGATCCCTCCGGCAAGCCGACGGGCAAGCAGCCCCTGGACGTGGAGTGAGGTCACTTCATGTCCACTTCCCGGCGCCTGGACGAGGAACTTGCCAAGCGGGGCCTTGTGCCTTCACGCGCCAAGGCGAAAGCAGCAGTTGCTGGCAGCGCGGTGATGGTTGATGGCGTCGTGGCACGCAAAGCCTCCCAACCCGTTTCGTCCGCAAGTGTAATTGTCGTCGATGCTGCGGCCAACGCTTACGTATCGCGGGCCGCACTCAAACTCATTCACGCACTCGATCATTTCGGCATTGATCCCGCAGGCCGTCACGCCATTGACATTGGCGCTTCGACAGGGGGCTTCACGCAAGTGTTGTTGGAACGAGGTGCTGCCCATGTCACGGCGATTGATGTGGGCCATGGCCAGATGGCGCAATCGCTCGCCGATGATCAACGGGTCACACTGATTGAAGGCCTGAATGCCCGTGACCTTAAGGATCTGCCGGACAAGGTTTCATTGATCGTCTGTGATGTCAGTTTCATTTCCCTGAAGCTTGCCTTGCCGCCAGTGTTGTCGCTCGCACCCAAGGGCACGATCCTGATTGCACTCATCAAGCCGCAATTTGAAGTGGGCCGGGGAAACCTCGGCAAGGGCGGCATTGTCCGCGACGAAAGCCTGCCGGAAAAAACCTGCACCGATATTTCCATGTTTTTGCAAAAGCAAAATTGGACAGTGCAGGGCATCACACCGTCACCCATCACAGGTGGAGACGGAAACAAGGAGTTCCTGATTGCGGCCTGTAAAGCCTAACCCAACTGTCCGCGATGGCGGAGGAATTGGTCGGCGAGAACGATTGCCATCATCCCGATCACTATAAGTAAAAGACTTTCTCTTTTTTCAGCACTGAAATATTTTCCGATTTCCACTCTGCCAAACATTAGGTAGCTTGTTTATTTATCGATAGCAGCCTCAATAGC
>JANNFZ010000256.1:0-4148 GCA_031380375.1 Hyphomicrobiales bacterium | reverse complement strand
TTGGCACGCGTGCTGGTCGGCGTTCTCGATGCCCACCGCGGCAGTGTCCGCCTCGACGGGGCCACGCACGATCAGCGCAATACCGAAGAGCGGGGCCGGGCCATGGGTTACCTGCCGCAGGACGTGCAGATTTTTGACGGCACCGTGGCACAGAATATTTCACGCTTTCTCGAAAACGCCGACCCCACCAAAATCGTTGAGGCGGCAAAGCTCGCCAATGTCCATGACCTGATCATGCGCCTGCCCAATGGCTATGACACACCGCTTGGCGAAAATGGTTCGCGCCTGTCGGCAGGCCAGCGCCAGCGCCTCGCCTTGGCACGGGCCCTGTTTGGTGATCCGGCCCTGATTGTCATGGACGAGCCCAATTCGAACCTTGATGCCGAGGGCGAAGCTGCCCTTGACCGTGCCATCCGGGCGAGCGTGCAGCGTGGCGCTGCCGTCGTCATCGTGGCGCACCGGCCAAGCGCGCTGCAATCTGTCAACGATATCCTGGTGCTCAATGACGGCAAGCAGGCTGCCTATGGCAAGCGCGACGAGGTTTTGAAGCAGGTGACGCAACAACGACAGGCAGCACCACCGCGGACCGAAGGCGGCAAGCAGATCACCATGATTTCGCCACCCGTGCCTGAGACACGGAACTAGTGCGTAATGCGCCAAGATGGCTTCATCTTGGCGATCAGATTACGCACAAGCCGATTGATTTTCGAGCAACTTGTCTGAGTTTTGGTGATTCAACCAAAACTCAGGTTGCTCTAAGGACAGATAATGAATACCAAACGATCCCTCGGACGCACGCTTTTCGTTGGTTATGTCTCGGTCATCGCCATCGTCGGCGTGCTCGGGGCCTGGTCGACCATGGCCGATCTCAATGGCGCAGTGATTGCTCCTGCAACCATTGTCGTTGAATCCTATTCCAAGCGCGTGCAGCATCTTGACGGCGGCATCGTTCGCAAGATCCTTGTGCAGGATGGCGACCGGGTAACCGAAGGCCAGGATCTTGTCATCCTCGATCCCACGGACACGCGTTCCGAACTTTCAATCATCGAAGGCATGCAGAATGAGTTGCTGGTCAAGAAGGCGCGCCTCGAAGCCCAGCGCGATGGCCGGCTTGAACTCAACCTGGCGGCAGAGTTGAAAGCCCGTGCCAGCGATCCGGCGCTGGTCGAAATCATTTCCGGCCAGTTGAAGCTGCTGCAATCCAGCACCGATTCAGACAAGGGCAAGACCGACCAGTTGAACCAGCAGGTCAGCCAGCTCAATGAACAGATCAAGGGCATCGACGGCCAAACGGCGGCGCTTGGCACACAAATCACACTGATTGGGGACGAGCTTGGCAGTCTGAAGACGCTTGAGGCCAAGGGACTGGTGCCACGCAGCCGCATTCTGGCGGTTGAGCGTGAGCAGGCCCGCCTCAAAGGCGAGCAGTCAAGCCAGGTTTCAACGCGCGCTTCCGCCGAGGCCCGCATTGGCGAGGTCAAACTGCGCATCATCCAGATCAATGATGACCGTCGCACTGAATCCCTGACCGATCTCCGTGAAACCGAAACCCGCCTTGCCGAACTGAAGGAAAAGCGCGTGTCTTCGTCGTCGCGCCTGGCGCGTTCTTCCATCAAGGCGCCGATCACCGGAACAGTGTACCAGCTTGCCGTCCACACTGAAGGTGGGGTTATCGGGGCAGGCGACACGCTCATGTTGATCGTGCCGGAAGGCGATGATCTCGTGTTGCAGGCACAAGTTTTGCCGAAGGACATTGATGAAGTGGTTGTGGGCCAGCAGGCCCTGGTGCGCTTTCCGTCGTTCAACGCGCGGGTGACGCCGGAAGTGAATGCCGTGGTCACACAAGTTGCTGCTGATGTTTCACGAATGGATGCCCAGTCGCCACCCTTCTATGCGGTGCGCATCACCATTTCCGCCAAGGAGTTGTTGCGTCTGAAAGAACACAAACTTAAGCCCGGCATGTCGGCGGAAGCCTTTATCCAGACCACGGCGCGGTCGCCCTTGTCCTATCTTTTGAAGCCTCTGATCGACCAGTTTTCGCATGCCATGCGCGAAAGTTAGATTTACACTTTCTTCACCATAAAGGGCTGCTGCGGGAAACGCCTTTTTAACCCTAACGAGACATGATGACGGACCATGAAAGTCCGTCGCGTAAAGTTTGCGTTTGTCAGTGCTGCGTTTCTTGCTGCGTTTGCCACGTCATGTGGCACTGCTTCCGCCTCATCCCCTTCGAGCAACACAGCCCTTGCCCGTGCGGCCTTTGCCGAATTGCAAAAGGGCAATCCGGGCGGGGCCATTGCCAGTTTCACGACGGCCATCGAGTCGCGCACGCTGGAACCTGAAATGCTCGCCAACGCGCTCCTGAACCGGGCCCTGGCCTACCAACAAATGAACCAGGACGGCCCGGCGATTGAAGACTATTCGTCTGCCTTGGGCCTTGATGCCATGGCACCGGACCTGCGCGCCACGGCCCTGCACAATCGCGGCCTGTCGCACCACAAGCAGGGCAATTTGGCATTGGCGATACAGGACTTCACCAGCGCGCTTCTCCTCAATCCGAAATTTGCCCAAGCCTTCTACAGCCGCGGCAATGCGCTTCGCGAAAGCGGTCAATTGCTTTTTGCGCTGTCGGACTATGACCGGGCACTTCGCTACAACTACCCCGATGCCGCCCGCGTTCACTATGGTTCGGCACTGACCTACGTGGCACTGCGCCGGCCGCTTGATGCCAGGCGTTCGCTGGGCGATGCACTGTCACTGAAGCCGGACTACGCGGCGGCGCGCCAACAGCTCGAAAAGCTTGGAGGTGCAGCCGAAGCAAATGTTGCGACAAGCGAAGCTGATCCCATTCTCACGGGTTCCGTTGCCACCTTCAGCGGCGGCACAGTTGCGGGAAAGCCCGTATTGCCCAAGGCCGTGGACGTGCCGGATGCATTTGCCCCGGCAACGCCAGGCAAGGGCAAGGCGAAATTCGTCAAGAAATACACGGATCGACTGCCGACACTTCAGGAGGCGAGCTTTGAGCCCGAACAGCCGCTGATGGCTGTGGCAGCAGAGCCGTCACAGCAGGTGGCAATTGCCGTGGAAGAAGTTCCGGCAATTCCTGCTCCCATCAAGAAGCCGAAGGGCAAGACAGTTGAAGTCGAGATTGAAGAGCCGGTTGACGCCGAGCCTGAAGTCTCGGCCGCAACACCGGAACCGGAGGCACCTGCCGCTGAAGTTCCTGCCGCAGAAGCACAACCTTCGGGCTGGATGGTGCAGATTGCCTCGGCCAACAGCGAAGATGCAGCCTGGTCAACCTGGAAGAAGATGCAGAAGCGCCATGGCATCCTGAAGGATCTCAAACCCATTGTGGTGAAAGCCGACCTGGGTGCCAAGGGCATTGTCTATCGTATCAGGCTCAAAGGCTTTGAAAACCAGACCAACGCCAAGGGCGCCTGTGGCGACCTCAAGAAAAACGGCGTTGAGTGCTTCGTCAGCAAGACTTGAAGTCAAATACATGAAGCCAAAATCCCGCTGGTTTGCGGGGTTTTGCGTTTCGGCGCGGTCGGAAGATTCAATCCGAATTCATTTAAAATTTGGCTGCGAACTTGGCGGCGTCTTAATAGCTGTGCCACATCCTCCCGCGCTTTTGAGACAGAGGCCATGGGTACGGAAAGCTATGAAGAATTGATGCGTCCGCTGGCGGGGCGCTTTTCCGTGCAAGATGAATCACCCGAAGACTTGCCGGTGACCCCGGTCTTGCGGACACTGCCGGCCGATGCGCCTGGTGTGGCGCTTGCCCATCTCCATGCCCAAGCCGAACTCCGTGACCAGTTGCTCGCCCACATCTATGTGCTCGGCCACAATGCCTTTGAGCGTCTGGTCATCGATATACTTTTGCATATGGGCTATGGCAGCCGCCGCCGCGATCTCGTGCGTTGCCTTGGCAAGAGCCATGATGGTGGTGTCGACGGGGTCATTGAACAGGATGAACTGGCGCTTGATGTGATTTACATTCAGGCCAAGCGCCTGAAGCCCGGCTCAAGCGTGCCGGTGTCGCAGGTCAGAGACTTTGTTGGCAGCCTTGAGGCGCGCCATGCCACCAAGGGTCTCTTTGTGTCTACCGGGCTGTTTACTTCAAGTGGCGAGGAATTCGTCCGGGCCGT
>JANNFZ010000221.1:0-4533 GCA_031380375.1 Hyphomicrobiales bacterium | reverse complement strand
CTTAATCTTCCTGCCGCGCCCTTGCAACTCGACCGCAAATTCGCTGTAGTGGCTTTGTAACGCCAACAGGGAGTTCTCATAACATGGCGATCACCAAACACATTCTTCTGGCCGCTGCCGCAGCCTTTGCCCTTGCTGCCCCGGCCGCTGCCACTGACATGATAGGCAATTGCGAAGTCACAGGCGTCAAGGGATCCATTCCCCTGGCAGCTCCCGCCAAAGCGGGTCAGATTACCGTTCTCACATCCTTGCCCGCCCCCATCTGGTGGAACGGCGATGCCGTTGAAAATGTCAAGGACGGCATGGAATATTGTCTCGCCGCCGAAGTGGCATGGCGGGCCGGTTACGACAAGCTTGAGATTATGAACACATCTTGGGAGGCTTTCATCGGCAACCAGGAATCCGGTTATGACTTGGGCATGGCGCAAACCTCGATCACCGAAGAGCGCAAGAAGGTGTTTGACTTCTCGGTGCCCTATTTCAGTTCCGACATGGGCGTGATCACCAGCGCAGCCGCGCCGGTGGATGACAAGACCGTCAAGACCGCCAAGATCGGCGTGCAACAGGGAACGACGGGTGCGACTTTCGCAATGGATGTTCTCGGCATCAAGGATCCACAGGTCTACAGTGTCCAGGAAGAGATGTTTGCAGGCCTTCGCGCCGGCCAGATTGACGCCGCCATCACCGACACATCAATCACGCTGGCCGAGGAAAAAGCCTCGGAAGGAAAGTCCATGGTTGTCGGCCAGTACAAGACTGGCGAGTCCTATGGCGCCATCTACCAGAAGGGCAATGCCAACAATGCCACTGTCGACAAAATCATCCAGTCGATGATCGACGATGGCACCATGGCCAAGCTCGGCGCAAAATACCTGGCCGCCGTCTGGGGCAAGGACCCCGCCACGGTTCCTTATTTCAATCCGTAACGCATTGGATTTTGCACCGACTCACAATTCGTCATTCCCGGGAATGCGGGAATCCAGCATGAGTTCAAATATTCAGTTGGTCCCCCGCCTGCGCGGGGGTGACGGCACGGATTGGATGTGATCGCCAGTATGACCGCCGCCGCACAGTCGCTACCAAAGCCGCCTGACCGGTTGGCGCAGGCTGCTTTGCTGTTTACAGCACTGTGTGTCGCGGCGGCAATCGGGGCAACGTCGCTGGTGCGTGCCGCCATGTCTGATCTCGGGGCCGCTGGGGGGGTATGGGAGGTTTTGCTCTGGTCTGTTGTAGTGGTGGCGGCAAGCCTGTTTTGGCCGGCGACACGCGCCTGGCGCCTGGCGCGTAAAGCGGCCAAGGCACGTACGGCGAACAATGCCGTTGAAGTGCGCATTGCCACTGCGGCCTCGCGCGACCAGTCGGCGGTCACCTTTGGCTGGGGTGTCTTTGTCCTGCTGGTGCTGGCCTTCTTCAGTTTCATTTTCATGAATGATGCGGCGGTCGGCAAGACGTTTTTTCTGTTGCCACTGCTCGAGGCAAAATGGTGGCAGGTCACGCAGAAATTCATCACCGTCAACATTGTCACTTTTGTCGTGGCGGAAATCCTTGTGCTGGTCTGGGGATTGGTGGTGGCACTCGCCCGCATGATGCCAGGCCCCGCCGGCCAGCCGATCCGCGCCCTTGCCATGTTCTATTGCGATGTTTTTCGCGGCCTTCCGGCCATCGTGACGCTCTATCTGATTGGTTTCGGCATTCCCACAAGCGGATTGCCGGAACTGGTGCTTCCCCATGTCTATGGCCTCTTCGTCGATGTCAGCGCCATGACGCCGCAAGAACTCAGGCTGGTGACACGCATTCCCGTCATGTACTGGTGCATTCTCGCGCTGACGCTCACCTATGGTGCATACGTGGCGGAAGTCTATCGCGCCGGCATCGAGAGCATCCACTGGAGTCAGGTCTCGGCGGCGCGGTCGCTCGGCCTCTCTTATCTTCAAACCATGCGGCATGTTGTTGTGCCGCAAGCGGTGCGGCGGGTCATTGCCCCCTTGCTCAATGATTTCATTGGCCTCCAGAAAGACACGGCCCTGGTGCAAATCCTGGGCCTTGTTGACGCCTTCAATGCATCGCGCGGCATTGCCGCCAATGCTTTCAATCTCTCCGCCGTCACCATTGTTGCGATCCTCTTCGTGCTTGTCACCATTCCCCAGGCCCGTATTGTGGATTGGCTGGCGGAGCGCGATGCAGCGCGCATGAAATCGGGAGGCTGAGCCGTGAGCTTCCTTGAAATGCGCGATGTCCACAAGCACTACGGTCAGGTGCCGGTGTTGCGCGGCCTCAACATGACGGTGAACGAGCATGATGTCGTGTGCCTCATCGGCCCTTCGGGCTGTGGCAAGTCCACGCTGCTGCGCTGCATCAACCAGCTTGAGGCGATCCAGGGCGGTGAGATCAGGCTGGAGAATGACCGGGTGTCCGGCCCGGGCGTTGATGTGAACCGCCTGCGCCAGCAGGTCGGCATTGTGTTCCAGAGCTTCAATCTTTTTCCGCACATGACGGTTATGGAGAACGTGACACTGGCGCCGCTCAAGGTTCTGGGGCTTTCGCGTGGCGATGCCGAAGCCCGCGCCATGACGCTCCTGAAGCGCACCGGCATGGAGGAAAAGGCGAAGGACTATCCCGACCGCTTGTCAGGCGGCCAGCAGCAGCGTGTTGCCATTGTCCGGGCGCTGGCCATGGAGCCAAAGCTGATGCTGCTCGACGAGATCACATCGGCGCTTGATCCTGAACTTGTGTCAGAAGTCTTGAACATCGTGCGCGATCTCGCAAAACAGGGCATGACGATGTTGCTGGCGACACATGAAATGGGTTTTGCCCGGGAAGTGGCGACCAAGGTCTGCTTCCTGCATGAGGGCGTGGTGCACGAGGAAGGCCCGCCAGCCCAGATCTTCGGCAGTCCCAACAAAGACCGCACGCGCAGCTTCCTGAAACGCATCATCGAGGCAGGACGGCTCTGAACAGAAGTCGTTCATCTGCGGTTCAGGCTTGTGGCAAAACATTCCCAATTTGGCCATATCGCCGCCGCAACCCATGGCCATAGGCCAAGGCGGAACATTTCCGGCTGTCGGGTGTTATATCGCTTTGGAGGATGACATGAAGATGATGCGACTGGGGGCAGTAAGCCTTTTGGCTATGGGATTGGCGGCAGGAATTGCCAGCGCACAGGAGGAGCCGGTGGCTCAGCCAGAAGCGCAGGTTGAAGTTGCCGCCACCGAGGTGCCAGCGGAAGTACTGGCCATCCTCAATGACCAGCGGCCGTTGTCGGAGCTGGACATCAAGGAATTGCGCCAACGCCTGCGCGCCGTCCGCGGCTTTTCCAAGCAGCAAGGCCTTAGCGACGATGTTCGCGCCACCCTGCAAACGATCGCAGAAGCAACGCGTGCTGAACTGGAAGCGCGTGAAAAATCGGCCCAGGAAGCACCCGCACCGGCAGAGCAGCCAGTACAAGAGGCCCAGCCTGAGCAGCCCGTCGTTGAACCGGCACCTGCAACCGTGCAGGAGGCCCAGCCTGAAGCGCCAGCTGTCGAAGCAGCTCCCGAGCCTGTGCAAGAAGCTGCCCCTGAGCCAGCACCTGAACCCGTTCAGGAAGTGCCAGCCGCACCTGTGCAAGAAGCAGCACCTGAGCCCGCACCAGAGAAAACCATCGAGCAACTGTCAACAGAAGAGCAACCTGCCGCTGAGCCCGCTCCGGAACCACAGGCTGATGTGACCGTTGTGACGCCAAAAGTCGAGCCCGCCGACCAACAACTCGACAGCAATGCGGTTTCTCCCGAAATGGAAAACAAGGCAAAGCTGCTACTCGCTGATGAAACGCCTGCCGACAGCCTTGATGATGATGCATTGCGCGCCCGCCTTGACACCATTCGTGATCTGATGGCCGACAATACCCTGTCTCCCGAAACCGAACAGGCCCTGCGCCAGAAATTGCGTGTTGAGCGCGACATCCTGCGCAAGCGCGTAGCGCTGCGGAAGGAACAAGAAGAGCAGAAGAAGCTGGAAGAGGCAGCTGCTGCACAACCTGCACCTGTGGTCAAGAAAGACGGTAAACCCGCAGCGACATCAAAGCCGCCCCGAACTGTTGAACCGCAAATCACCCTTGAAACGCCGCGCGAACGCGTCCTCGAGGATCGCCGCAGCTCGGAAGAATTGGCTGACAGTGAACTTCGCCTTCGTGTGGCGGTTTTCATTCAATTCGAGCTTGACCCCGGTTATAGCGCCTACGACGAGGATACCCGGAGGTTTTGGCGGGAAACCGTGCGCCGCGACCGCGCCATTCTGCGTGCGCGCCTGGCGGAAGAACGCCGCCGCCGCGCAGAAGAGCTTGCCGCCAATGCCGATGAAGGCATTGACGTGGAAGTGACGATTGCATCCAACGGACGTGCCGTCGATAGCGTTTTCGAGGCGGAAGCCGATGATGATGAACTCGAAGGTGTCCTGGTTTCGGCACCCAAACGCAAGTTTGAACGGCGTGTGACCGTCGAGGAAATTGCCGAGGATGAAGTCTTGCGTGACTCCATGCCGCGCATCGATATCGAC
>JANNFZ010000220.1:0-1563 GCA_031380375.1 Hyphomicrobiales bacterium | reverse complement strand
TGGAAGTACGGCGATGGATGGTTTGGGCGGCGGCGGAGCACCTGTTGCAACGGGTGTTGCCGCTGCCGCAACGGGCCTCGGCCCCGAATATTTATAGCCCCTTCCGTGCACTGTCGTGATCATGCCGGCATCAAGTGCTTTGCGCAGCGCCGAGACATGGACCTGCAACGTGTTTTCCTCCACCACGAGGCCAGGCCAGACTGCATCGAAGAGTTCACTCTTGCCGATCACTACGTCTGGCTTTGCCAAGAGTAAGGCGAGGATATCGAAGGACCGCGCCGAAAGATCGACCGGCCCCGCAGGGCCCAGCAACTGCCGTTCCTGTCGCCTGAGTTGATAGCGGCCGAATGCAAGATTCATGTCGCTCCCTGTCATTTAGGTAGCCATTGCCAGGCGCAGTCCCTCGGTCAGGCGCTCCCTGACCGCCGGATCACGATAGGGCTCGCGCGAGATGCCGAGCGCCCAATCGGGACTGCGGCCCGCTTCGGCCAGTCTTGCCAGCGTGGCGCGCGCCTTCAGCCTTTCGCCCATCAGGCCATAGCAGGCCAGCGCATACATCACATCCCAGGCAGGTTCCGGTATGGGCTCAACTCCGGCGAGCGTGTGTTCATAACGGCCCTCGGCGAAAGCCACGATCCCACTGAACTCCCCGAACCACAATGGTGGGATCGGTTCGAGCCTGTGCGCTTGGTTGATGAGGTCCATGGCTTCGCTGGTCCGTCCGTCATAGCCAAGCGTCAGTGCCCGGTTCACAAGAACATGGGGATCACCAGGATTGAGGCTGAAGCCGCGTTCACTAAAGCGCAATGCACCCGCGAGGTCGCCAACACACAACAAGGCCCAATTATGCGCCGCATGACAACTTGCATTGCTAGGGTCGAGTGCGATTGCTTGTGTCGTGAATTCCAGGCCCTTGGCAGCACCTTCCAGATTGAAATCGAACAGCCAGTCTTCGCAATGGATTACGCCGAGCCAGCCAAGGGCCCCGGCGTTGCGTGGGTCCGATTCGATAGCCCGCACGAAACACTGTTTGGCCGCCGCGAGCCCTGCAAGCGTAAATTTCTTGAAATGCCAATAACCTTGCAGCAGGTTTTCATAGCTGGAGAGGCTGGCCTCTGGTCGCCCAACGCTTCGGACATTGATCTCAACTTCGAGATGCCGGGCAATGGCGGCGGCCACCAGCTCGCTGATCTCGTCTTGCAGGGTGAACAAGTCACTGACCGGACGGTCATAGCGCTCGCCCCAAATCGCCTGCTCACTGGCGGCATCAGAGAGCCGGACGGCGAAACGGATGCGCTCACCAATACGGTGCACACTGCCGGTGACGATGAAATCGACTTTCAGGCGTTCGCGGATCGCCGCGAAGTCCGGTGCCGCCGCCCGGAAGGACGCCGCTGAATATTGGCCGATCACGGCGAAGACGCCAAACCGCGCCAAGCGATCGGTGATGTCGCCGGTGATGCCGTCGCTGAAATAGTCCTGTTCCGGATCACCGCTGAGATTGGCAAAAGGCAGTACGGCGATGGACGGTTTGGGCGGTGGCGAAGCCTCCTCTACAACTGG
>JANNFZ010000210.1:0-3008 GCA_031380375.1 Hyphomicrobiales bacterium | reverse complement strand
ATCGATATGCACGAGTGCCCTTGCCTTGTGGGCCAGCGCAACAACTTCACTGATGGATTGGACAACGCCTGTTTCATTATTGGCGTGCATCACGGAAACGAGCGTGTTGGGCCTTCCCAACAATCCAGCCAGCGCATCGAGATTCAAACGGCCCTGACCATCGACGGGGATGACATCAACCGGCTTGCCGCTGGCCCTGGCCGCCGCCAGCACGCTTGGATGCTCAACGGCAGAGACAAGAATGTGTTCAGCACCCACCCCGCGCAGCGCCATGTTGTTGGCTTCCGTGCCGCCCGCTGTAAACGTGATCATCTGCGGCAGGCAGCCAAGTGCAAAGCCCAAGGCTTCGCGGGCGTCATCAACAATCTTGTGGGCCGCCCTGCCCTCGGCGTGGACCGACGAGGCATTGCCACCCACATCCAACGCCGCCAGCATTGCTGCCTTGACGGCGGGCCGCAACGGGCTTGTGGCGTTATGGTCGAGATAGCTTCTCACCTGCCAACGCCCATCACTGGCACGAAGCGGTCCTTGGCCTGCTTGATCGAGGCGGCCAGTGCGAGGTTGCGTTTTTCCACGACATCATGGAGCGTCACAGACTCGAGGAAATACATCATCTGCCGCCCCAGCGACGCCCAGAGATCATGGGCACAGCATTGGGCACCCTTCACGCAGCCATCAACGGCATCGCCCGAACAGCGGGTGACGCGCAAAGGCTCGTCAACGGCGAGGATGATTTCCGCCATCTGGATTTCGTCGGCAGGCTTGGCCAACAGATAGCCACCTCCCGGCCCCCGGGCGCTCGTGACTATCCCTGCACGGCGCAGCTTGCCGAAAAGCTGTTCCAGATATTCCTGACTGATGTCCTGGCGTTCGGCGATTTCAGCCAGCGACACGGGATTGGCACCATCAGACTGGCCAATATCGATCATGGCCATGACGGCGTAACGACCCTTGGTGCTCATCTTCATGCCGGAAATCCTTGTGTGCGCTCATGAAACACTTGCATTTTGCCCCTGCCCCCGTGCTAAAGCGCCACCTCTAAGACGGGAAATGACAGGCGTGATTTGGAATTGTTCTAAAGTCATTTAGGTAATCCGACTAGCCGAGTCAAGATTCGGGTGGGCTTCGCCACCGATTTTCATGTCGTTGAACAAATGGGAATATTTCATGCCTGAAGTGATTTTTAGCGGACCCGCGGGACGAATCGAGGGGCGTTACCACCAGGCCAAGGCTACCGGGGCACCAATTGCCATCCTGCTGCATCCGCATCCCGCCTTCGGCGGCACCATGAACAACCCGATTGTGCACACGCTGTACGGCTTGTTCCAAAGCCGGGGCTTTTCCGTCATGCGCTTCAACTTCCGCGGCGTGGGGCGCAGCCAGGGCATTTTCGACAATGGTGCAGGCGAATTATCCGATGCAGCCTCGGCACTCGACTGGCTGCAATCCTTCAACCGCGAAGCCAAGATCTGCTGGATTGCCGGCGTGTCATTTGGCGCGTGGATTTCCATGCAGCTTCTGATGCGGAGGCCCGAAATCGGCGGTTTCATTTCGGTTGCACCGCTCGCCAAGCATTATGACTTTTCGTTCCTGGCACCCTGCCCCGCATCGGGGCTGTTCATCAATGGCGAAAAAGACACGGTGACATCACCTGAAGCGGTGCACAGCCTTGTGTCGAAGCTCAAGACGCAGAAGGGCATCGCCATCGAGCACAAGGTGATCGCCGGTGCCAACCACTTCTTCCAGGACAAGATCGACGAATTGACCAAGACCTGTTCGGACTATCTCGACAAGCGCCTGACGCGCGAGACATAACAGCCCTTCCGGTTTTCGGGTGGTCGTGCGGCCTTGCGCTGCCTATGCCTGGTGTTCACATGCACAAGGAGCACCAATGGCCAGTTCAGAAAACCGTCAGCAGGACATTGCGCGTGAAGATTGGCCATTGCTTTTGGCGCTTTCGCTGTTGTGGGGTGGCTCCTTCATATTTGTAGGCGTTGCTGTAAAGGAACTCCCGGTATTGGTGATCGTGCTGGCGCGGGTGGCAATGGCCGCCGCCGTACTGGTGCCGCTCCATTTTGTTTTGCAAGGTCCGCTGCCACGCGACGCGGGAAGCTGGCTCTCGTTCTTCGGTGTGTCGCTCACCAACAATGTCATTCCCTTTACTGCCTATGTCTACGGGCAGCAGTTTATCAGCGCCGGGCTTGCCTCCGTCATCAACGCCACAACGCCGATGTTTGTCGCGGTGATCATGGCGGCGGCAGGTGTGGAAGTGCTGACGGGACGCAAGGTATTCGGACTCATCCTCGGCTTCGCCGGTGTTTTCGTGTTGCGCGGCGTTGGCCTTGCCGACCTGAGCAAGGAGTCAATCGGCATTCTGGCCTGCCTGCTTGCCGCGGTAAGTTATGGCTTCGGTGCCTTGTGGGCCAAGAAGCGGCTGATGGGCGTGCCCGCCATCACCAGTGCGACTGGACAGCTCCTATGCTCCAGCCTCACGCTGGCTGTAGTGGCTTCCGTGTTTGCCGAACCTTCGACACTTTTCGCCGCCTCGGCCACGACCTGGGCAGCACTTCTTGGCCTTGCTGTTTTATCGACGGCTCTGGCCTATCTGCTGTTCTTCAAGATCATCACGCGCTCCGGCCCGTTTGCGGCAAATCTGGTGACCATGCTCATTCCGGTCTCCGCCATCATCATGGGTTTGGTTTTTCTCAATGAGACGGTAGCAGCCAATGAAATCGCCGGCTTTGTGCTCATTGGTCTTGCCCTTCTGATCATTGACGGGCGCGTTCTCAAGTTGTTCGGCATCAAGGTCTGACGACGATTCCTCCGGTCAGCGCCTCGCTGACAGAGGAACTCGAGACCCGTCCTGCGGTCGACAACTCGCACCAGGCGCGATCCAAGTGCCCTGGCCAGAAACAGGCCCAGAGGGTTGCCATAGTTCTCGACCGCGCGCAGCAGCCGCTGAACCTTCACCGTTCGGTCAACATCTCCGTCAGGTAGCCGGAGACCGC
>JANNFZ010000209.1:0-4443 GCA_031380375.1 Hyphomicrobiales bacterium | reverse complement strand
CGGCGGTAGTCCGAAACGCAGATGAATGGCCGCCAGCAAGCGGTTTTCAAAGGCCTTGTAGTCGACGCCAAGGGCCGCCTTGAAGGGCGAAATCATGTCACCAATCACATATTCCGGGGCATCGTGCAGCAGGCAGATGAGTTTTTCGGATTTGGATGTGTTGGGATAGAGGTGACTGAACAGCGCCTCGACCAGCACGCTGTGCTGTGCGACGGAAAACGCATGGTCGCCCTTGGTTTGGCCGTTCCAGCGCGCCACCCGGGCAAGCCCGTGGGCGATGTCGGCAATTTCAATATCAAGCGGCGAAGGGTCAAGCAGGTCGAGCCTCCGCCCTGAAAGCATGCGCTGCCAGGCACGGGCCATGATCAGCGCGCCATCTTCTTGACGGCGTCATGGCGGTGGCAATCCACCATGTGGTCGTTGATGAGGCCGCAGGCCTGCATGAAGGCATAGACAATGGTGGGACCAACAAATTTGAAACCGCGTTTTTTCAGATCCTTTGAAACCCGCTCGGCGAGTGCTGTCGCGGCCGGCACTTGACTGTGCGATGTGAAACGGTTCTGCACCGGCTTGCCATCGACAAAGCTCCAGAGATGGCCTGCAAAATCCGGCATGGCGAGATAAAGCTGCGCGCTTGCCACCGTACCTTCAATCTTGGCGCGGTTGCGGACGATGCCGGCATCCTGCATCAGCGCTTCAATTTTTCGCCCGTCATAGGAAGCAATGATCTCCGGTTTGAAACCATCAAAGGCGGCGCGAAAATTCTCACGCTTCCTTAAAATCGTGATCCACGAGAGCCCTGCCTGAAAGCCGTCGAGTATCAGTTTTTCAAACAGGGCACGGGAATCATATTCCGGCACGCCCCAATCGGTATCGTGATAGTGCACATAGAGCGGATCGGTGCCGCACCACGAACAGCGACAAATGCCATCGTCATGTTTCACAGCTGTCACGCCGCCACTCCGGGGATGTCAAAATCAAGCGTCATCCACGCTGCTTTTTGCACGGTGACCCTGACACCTGCTGACAGCAGCGGGACAGTAGCTTCCTGCAAGCGATCCAGCCGCAACAGTGCAATCGCATGGCCCTCGCGTGCCGAGAGAATTGTGCCGATTGGCGTTTCTCCCGCGTGAATGGCGGCACCGGGTGCCGCACCGTCACAGCGCACCGGCAACATCCGGGAACGCGCTGAACCACGATGCTGCATGCGGGAAACCACTTCCTGGCCGACATAGCAACCCTTGGTGAAGCTCACGCCATGGAGCAGGTCAAAATTCGCCTCATGGGGGAAATGTCGGTTCTCGCCGATGTCGGCCTCGCCATCGGGAAGGCCAAGCTTCAACCTTGCAATGTCATAGCTGCCATCGCTTGGCTTACCATGCTGAGACAAACCACGATGGCCGATGGCGGCAAGGCGCGGATCGGGACCGGACAGACTGCCTGTGGGTTTCGGACTCACGACAACGGAAAAGCCGTCTTCCGCCGTGATTTCGAATTTGGCCCGCAGGCGGTATAGCATGAGTTTTTTCAGCAAGTTGCCACGCTGCCCGCGCACACAATCGAGGAACACGTCGTTACCGCCATTGAACACAAACATCTCGTGTTGGATCTTGCCTTGGGGCGACAGCAGCGCCCCATGGGCCCAGCGCCCCTGCAGCAGGCCGCCGAGTTCCGCCGTGACCAGATTTTGCAGGAACGGCAAAACGCCATCCCCGGCCATGCGGATCAGGGCGCGACCGACGAGAACCTGTGGTGTGAATGAAATATCCATGAACCTTGCAACAAGCGATACACCCATTTACGAAGCTGGAATGCGACATTCAAGGCAGGGCAGGTATTTGTGAGAAGCGCGGACCTTATCCTGAAAGGCGGCATGGTGGCCCTGCCCGATGGCATTGGCCTCCGTGACATCGCCGTCAACGCCGGTCGCATTGCCGGGATTGGCGATGTTTCAGGCTTTACGGCAGCGGAGACGGTCGATTGCCGGAACCTTCACATCTTGCCGGGCGTCATCGACAGCCAGGTTCATTTCCGGGAACCGGGTGCCGAACACAAGGAAGACCTCGAAACCGGCAGCCGCGCCGCCGTGATGGGTGGTGTCACGCTGGTCTTTGAAATGCCAAACACCAAGCCCCTCACCACAACCACTGCCACCCTGGCCGACAAGGTGGCAAGGGCACGGAACCGCATGTTTTGCGATTTCGCCTTCTATGTCGGCGGAACAGCCGACAATGCCGAAGACATCGCCCATTTGGAGAAACGCGAAGGTTCTGCCGGCATCAAAGTCTTCATCGGTTCGTCAACCGGTGATCTGCTCGTGGAGGACGACAAGAACCTCGACCGTATCATTTCAAGGCTGTCGCGCCGCGCTGCCTTTCACAGCGAAGATGAACCAAGGTTAAGGGCGCGCCTGTCCCATCAGGTTTCAGGTGATGCCGCGAGCCATCCGGTTTGGCGCGATGCCGAGGCTGCGCGGCTTTCAACCGAGCGCCTGCTGCGCATTGCGCGGCGCCATAGCAAACGCGTGCATGTTTTGCATATTTCAACGCGGGAGGAATTGCCGCTGCTCGCCGCCAACCGCGATGTCGCGACTGTGGAGGTGACGCCGCATCATCTCACGCTGTCGGCTGATGACTACGCGAGGCTCGGCACGAAATTGCAGATGAACCCGCCGGTGCGTGGGATTGAACACCAGCAGGCCCTGTGGGTCGCCATCAATTCCGGTCTTGTGGATGTTTTGGGCTCTGACCATGCACCGCATACGCTTGAGGAAAAAACCAAGACCTATCCAGCTTCACCTTCCGGCATGCCAGGCGTGCAAACGCTTGTGCCTATTATGCTCGACCATGTGAACAAGGGTCGCCTGACGCTTGAACGCTTTGTGGACCTCACTGCCCACGGGCCCCAGCGCATCTTCGGTCTTGCCCGCAAGGGACGCATCGCCGAAGGCTACGACGCTGATTTCACCATCGTTGACATGAAGCGCCGCGAGACAATCCGTAACAACTGGATCGAAAGCCGTTGTGGCTGGACGCCCTATGATGGTGTCGCAGTCACGGGATGGCCTGTCGGAACATTTGTGCGCGGCCGCAAAGTCATGTGGCAGGGTGAGATCATGGCCAAAGCAAACGGCCAACCTGCCGCATTTATCGAGGCGCTCGCCCCTCGGGAGACATGACATGGAAAGTTTTCGCGCACTTCTCGTAAGCAAGACCGAAGACGGCCAAAAGGCGGAATTTGTGCGCCTGACCGAAGCTGACCTGATGGAAGGCGATGTTACCATCGACGTCGCCCATTCCTCGGTGAACTACAAGGACGGCCTTGCCGTCACCGGCAGGGGACCGATCATCCGCAGGTTTCCGCTGATCCCCGGCATTGATCTCGCTGGCACCGTGAAAGCCTCGTCACACCCCAACTGGAAACCCGGTGACAAGGTTGTGCTTGGCGGCTGGGGGGTGGGCGAAGGGCACCACGGCGGCTTTGCGGAAGTGGCCCGCGTCAAGGGCGATTGGCTGACAGCTTTGCCGGCAGGTTTCTCCACCGCCGATGCCATGGCCGTGGGTGTTGCAGGTTTCACGGCCATGCTGTGCATCATGGCGCTGGAAGAACAGGGCGTTCAGCCATCGCAAGGCGAAATATTGGTGACGGGTGCGGCAGGCGGTGTTGGTTCCGTGGCCATCGCCATACTATCAAAGCTCGGCTTCACGGTCGTGGCCGCCACGGGCCGCCCCGAAGAGGAAGCCTTCCTAAAGTCATTGGGTGCAACTGCGATCATCGACCGCAAGGAATTGACTGGCCCCGTGAAACCGTTGGCCAAGGCGCGCTGGGCCGGCGTCATTGATACGGTTGGCTCAACAACGCTTGCCAATGCCATTTCCCAGGTGTTGCCGGAAGGCACTGTCGCGGCCACTGGCCTTGCAGGCGGCATGGACCTGCCGACCAATGTGGCACCCTTCATCCTGCGTGGTGTCAGGCTTATCGGTGTCAATTCTGTCACCACGCCGCTGGCCCGCCGCAGTCTGTGCTGGTCGCGCATTGCGCGAGACCTCGACATGGCAAAGCTCCGTACACTGACAACCCATGTGACGCTCGGTGATGTGCCGCGCATCGCCGCCGACATTGTCAATGGCAAGGTCAGGGGCCGCGTGGTGGTGGATGTGAAAGCATGATCCTGATGATCAGAAGCGGCGGCCTCGACGATCCGCAAGTCCTCGCCATGCTGAAGTTTCATTTCGACACCAATATCAACGTCACGCCACCAGGCAGCGCCCATGTCCTTGATGTGTCACGCCTGAAGGCTGATGACGTGTCTTTCTGGTCCGCTTGGGATGGCGACAGGTTGATGGGGGTTGGTGCGCTAAAACGCATGACGGCAGATCACGGCGAGATCAAATCCATGCACTCCCGGCAGGACGTGCGGCGCAGCGGCATTGGCAGTGCCAT
>JANNFZ010000193.1:0-2015 GCA_031380375.1 Hyphomicrobiales bacterium | reverse complement strand
CTTCGACCCCTTGCCAGAAGATGAGCTGCGTCTTTGGGAAGGTGAGGAGGATTGAGTCTCATACTCGATACGCATGCTTTTTTCTGGTAAGGGGTCGAAGAAAGCTGAGTCAGGGATGGAACCCGCCAAATGACTCATGCTACCCGGCACCCGCTTCTTTACTGGTGGATGGCTGTCAGCGCCCACTTGCACAGGTTTCAGCACGACAACTGGCGTGCTCCCCCGCGCGATCTCGATCACTTCGCCCGCTTCCACCCGCTTGATGAGCTGGGAGAGTGTAGTCTTGGCTTTATGGATGGTGACAACGGTCATGGGATCAACTTAGCTAAGTGCTTAGCTAACTTCAAGTATCCCCCGCCCCAGCGTCGTTTTCGTGATGGGCTCAAAACTATTGCTGGATTGCGGGAATGTTGCGGTTTCTAGCCGAAACACCGCGCGGTGTCAACAGTTATTTTCCTATAACACGCTTAAACTGCTATCCCCCTGATTCACCCCGCGATTCTAGGCTCGTGCACATCACCAACTGCAATTTTTGCGTGAAATCCCGTTGTTCCACACGCTCCACCCCTCTTCCGGGCCCTAACTATATTTTTTGGCTCCACCCCTTCCTCCCCTTGACGGCTGTCAAGGCAAATCCGCTTTCGTTCCACAAGCCTTCATCGCCCTGTGGCCTAAGTTGCGGTTTCGCTTGAGCTTCGCCCTAGAATCGGATGATCGTTCGGTCATCCACAGAGCAGTTGGGGCTGGGGACACAACATCTGGTATTAACCTTGCGTTAACACACTAGATATTGACAGGAATGATCGGGCGGCATACGATCAATTCCAAGATCACAAGGCCAAAAGGTCAGTTCCGAGTGAGGCATGCGGGGGTCCCGCCAGGTTTCCGCGTTGTGGTCGGTGGGGGCGTAACAATCGCCAAACAGGTAGTCGCGTTGAACACGGGTTGGGGCAATTCCGTGGGCGTTTTCGTGCGCCCAGACGGCAAAAAATGAAGAAGACGAGGGCAATATCATGAAAATCGAACGGCGCTACACCAAGGCAGGCCAGGACGCTTATGCCGGCATTGATTTCCGCACAGCAGTATCGGAAATCAAGAACCCCGATGGCAGCATTGTGTTCCGCCAGGCCGATATCGAGGTGCCGGCGTCGTGGTCGCAAGTCGCCACGGATATTCTTGCCCAGAAGTATTTCCGCAAAGCCGGTGTACCCAAGGCCCTCAAGAAATTTGAGGAATCCACCATTCCCTCGTGGCTTTGGCGCTCGGTTGCCGATGAATCGGCTCTCGCCGATCTGCCGGAAAAGGAACGCAACACCGGCGAGCGTTCGGCCAAGCAGGTATTCAACCGCCTCGCCGGAACTTGGACCTATTGGGGCTGGAAGGGTGGTTATTTCGACAGCGAAGCCGATGCCCGCGCCTTCCATGACGAGCATTGCGCCATGCTGGCCCGCCAGATGTGTGCACCCAATTCGCCACAGTGGTTCAACACCGGGCTGCACTGGGCCTATGGCATTGATGGTCCCTCGCAGGGCCATCACTATGTTGATTTTGAATCGGGCAAGCTCACCAAGTCGCGCTCGGCCTATGAACATCCGCAGCCGCACGCCTGTTTCATCCAGTCGGTGTCCGATGATCTCGTCAACGAGGGCGGCATCATGGATCTCTGGGTCCGCGAAGCGCGCCTGTTCAAATATGGTTCCGGCACCGGGTCCAACTTTTCGGATTTGCGCGGCGAAGGCGAGCGCCTGTCAGGCGGCGGCAAGTCCTCTGGGCTGATGAGCTTCCTCAAGATTGGCGACCGGGCAGCGGGTGCCATCAAGTCCGGTGGCACGACGCGCCGTGCGGCCAAAATGGTGGTCGTTGATGTTGATCACCCGGATGTCGAAAACTATGTGGAATGGAAGGTGAAGGAGGAAGAAAAAGTTGCCTCCCTCGTCACCGGCTCGAAAGTTGTGCGCAAGCACATGAGTGCAGTGATGAAGGCTTGCGTCAATTGCGAAGGCCCGGGCGGTGAT
>JANNFZ010000145.1:0-1900 GCA_031380375.1 Hyphomicrobiales bacterium | reverse complement strand
CATCAGCAGCCAATTGACCTGCGGGATATAGATCTGTCCCTCTTGGTTTTGCGAGGTGTTGCGGATCTGCATGCGCGGCAGGATGCCAAGCTGGATGGCCTGGCGCGTCAGTGAATAAGCACCGGTGATCACCGCTTGGCTGGCGATGATGGTTGCGGCTGTGGCGAGTATCACGAGCGGCAGCAGGGCCCAATCCGGCACCATGAGGAAGAACGGATTTTCCAGCGCCGAAGGCGTTGCCAGAATGAAAGCACCCTGGCCCAGATAGTTGAGCAGCAAACAGGGCAGCACGACGACAAGCCAGGCATAGCGGATGGGATTTTTTCCGAAATGGCCAAGGTCGGCATAAAGCGCCTCGGCACCCGTCACGGCCAGAAACACCGCACCCAGAGTCACCAGTGCTATGACGCCATGGTTGTTGAGAAAGTTGATGGCATAGAGCGGATTGGCCGATAGCAGAATCTGCGGATAGGTGATGATGTGGCTGATGCCGGCAATGGCAATCGCCGCAAACCACACCAGCGTGATGGGGCCGAAGAATTTTGCAACGCGCGCTGTGCCGCCGGACTGCACGGCAAAAAGCCCGGCAATGATGACAAGCGTGATCCACAGCACATAGGGCTCAAAGGCCGGTGTGACGATGTTCAATCCTTCAACGGCCGACAAAACCGAAATGGCTGGCGTGATCATGGCGTCGCCGTAGAACAGGGCGGCACCGATCATACCGAGCACGGGAATGGACATGAGGAATTTGCCGCGGCCCCGTTGGGCCAACGCCATGAGCGACAGTGTGCCGCCTTCGCCCTTGTTGTCGGCGTTCAAAAGCACCAGCACATATTTGAGAGTGACGACGAGCATCAGTGCCCAGATGATGAGCGAGAGGACCCCGAAGACGATTGCTTCGGTGGGCGTGGTTCCGCCGTAGAGGGCGGCCTTGACTGCTTCGCGCAGTGCGTAGAGCGGGCTCGTTCCGATGTCGCCGTAAACAACGCCGATGGAACCGAGGGCGAGAATGAAGAAAGACTGCGGCTTCAGGCCGTGTCCGTGAAGGCCTGGATTGTCCGGGGCCTCCGTGACCGTGGTAGCGTGGGTCATGAGTGTTGCCTTTGTGTAATGCTGCAATGCAGCAAGGCGAGCCATATGCGCCTGTGCGCCGCACAATGCTCATGCCATTTAGGCGCGTCTGGAGTGATAGGCCTGCACGCGTAGGGGCAAGTCAGATGCTTTAGTCATCGCTGTTTCATGAGGTATGGCAAGGGGTTAGATGGCAGGCATAAAGCGTGCCAAGGCAAGCGGTCTGGTTTGGTCCGCCTCTTTGTGCTAGGTGTCAGGTCATGAGCGCTGACCATTCATCACCCACGCCGCCTGCGAATTTGTCACCACCGCAGCTGGCCCTGTGGTGGTTGAAACAGGGCGGTTTCAAGCAGGGGCCGGAATGGGAAAAGGCCCATGAAATCTGCCAGACAGCCGAGGGCACGCGGGATTTTGACCTCGTCCATGCGCTCGCCCACTGGATCGAGGGTGATCCCGGCAACAGAGACTATTGGTATCGGCGCGCGAAGGGATGGACTCGAGCCGAGACGGTTGAGAAGGAATGGGCGGCGATTTCAATGGTGGTTGGTTGAGATACCACGGGCTATCCGGCGGCTTTCAGAGTCCGCCGGACAATGGCTGGATCTTTGCCCAAAAGTGTGAGCAACACGCGCGCCGGACCCACTGGCACACGGCGGCCCTGTTCCCAGTTGCGCAATGTCGCAAGCGACACGCCGATCTCCCGCGCGAAAGCCGCCTGGCTCAGTCCGGCCTTGGCTCGAATGGCCGCAGCATCAATCTCTTTCGGGATATGGATGCGTCCACCCTTCAGCTTACCCGTGCGCAAGAATGTGCCGGCCTCATTCAG
>JANNFZ010000126.1:0-4934 GCA_031380375.1 Hyphomicrobiales bacterium | reverse complement strand
TCGCCAATGGATTGATCGTGCTTCGTCACTTTGCGCTCCAGCAGATGCAGCTTGCTGGCCAGTTCACGGTTGGTGGCAAGCATGCCGCGCAATTCCACAAACGCCCGTACCACGTGCACGCTGATCTCCGTGGCGCGTGGGCTGTTGAGCAAAGTGGCGGCCATGATCGCTCCATGCTCGGTGAAAACGTAAGGCGCGTACTTGCGATGTTGCCCGCGCCCCGTCTCTAAGGTTGCAATTTGCAACCTTAAACTGGAGAACTCTTCCTGGTCTAGTTGAAACATGAAGTCCCCAGGAAAGCGCGCCAGATTGCGTTTGACCTGCTGGTTGAACCGCTTGGTTGTCTCACCATAAAACGCCGCCAAATCAGCGTCAAGAATCACACGATGACCGCGAACCAGCTGAATTCTTTGGGCGATCTCGGCGATTGGCAGCGGCGTGTCGTTATTCATCAGCCAACTATAAACCGGCGCGACAGTGGTCATCGACGCCCGCGCGGCGGTCGGGTAATGCGCATGCGGCTTTGGGAAGTCAAGTCAACAGACTGGCGTGATGTTTCAGAATTGCCTTAGGCAGCCCGCAATCGAGCCCAAAGCGGAAGTACAGGCTCTCGAACTCATCGCCATAAAGCAGTCATTTGATTCAAGTGATGTGTCGAATAGGAAGGTGACTGGATAGCAGCGGGAGCGATTAATCACTACGTTGGTCCAGTGGCCTGTTTTCAGCACTTTTGCACCTAGAATCTTTTAGTTAGGCATCGCATTCCAAGCCATCTAGTCATCAAACACCCGAAGACAAACACCGTGGCCGCCGACATCCAACACGCTGACGCCATCGCGCTTCTTGCGCATCTCGAAGCCAAGATCCTTGCAGACTCGTCGTTCCACATGACCTACTCGCATGCCGCCGAGGCTGTGGGACGGGAACCCACGAATGCCGGCCGTCATATTGGTCAGGTGACATCCAGAATTGATGCGGCTTGCTTCTATGCTAAGACACCGTTTCTGGCCATGCACCGAGTGCGCGAAACCTACGGCCAAGGCATAAATCCGCGATCATTCCAAACAGAGTTGTGGCGAGCGCATACGGCGGGCCTTGTCGCTCGAGCCGAACCGCACGTTTGGACCGGCGAAGACTTCAAGAACATCAAGCGGCACCTGCAAGGACTTGGCGACGACTCTGCCGCGCTACAGTGGAAGCGTATCGAGCAGTTTGGTCAGAAGGGCGTGAATCAAGCGCTTGGTCTGGCACCCAAGGCGTAAAAATTGGCAGCGATGCCTAGCCCCTTGCTCAAGCGGACCGCCAAGGTTAAACCTGTGTTTCGAGTGACGGCATGGGAGCGAGGCGTATGACGGCTACTGGCCCATTCAAACCGCTAATCTCAAAGCTTCTTTGGGCCAACACGGGACGATGCCAAGTCAGACGTTTTTGATTGCATTGAAGGTTTTTACAATCGAGTCCGCAGGCACAGTCATCTTGACCAAATGAGCCCGCTTGCGTTCGAACAACTTCGAACTGGAAGTTGATTTATGTCTACAGAAGCGGGTGGCGTCCACGATCAGCTTCGCACTGGAAGGTGAAAAGTATCTAAGAAAGCGGGTGAAGTCCAGAAAGAGACAATCCCCATTGAGGAGAGCACGGACGCACCCCAGCCCACGGTAGACTCCGCATAACTTTCTGGCCAATGGCCATCTGGAGAGACGATGTACCTGAATCGCATTGAAATCGAAAACCTACGTGCAATCCGAAGCTTGGCGCTCGACTTCGGAACGGGCGCGGCAACAAGGCGCTGGACAGTTCTGCTGGGCGAAAACGGGTGCGGCAAATCCACGGTTCTGAAGGCAATTGGTTTGGTGTTGGCGGGCTCGGACGCACTGGCGGAGTTGCTAATTGACGTCGACGAGTGGGTTCACAACGACGCCAAAGTCGCAAAGATTCGGGCACAGATTTCCACAGCCCAAGGCGATAAGAGATCTCTCTCATTAGAGATCCATCGCGGCGACGGTCGCGATTCGATCATCCGCCGCAACCAGGCAGGCTTAGAGCCGTTAGATGCCGCAGTCGGCAAAGCTGACCGCAACTACTTCATTGCCGGCTACGGAGCTTTCCGACGTCCTCCAGATCCTGAACGCTCTTCCCACAAGCGCAGCTCGCGCTTGAGCCGCGCTGAGAACGTCGCCACGCTTTTCTCGGCATCTACTGATCTGATGAGCATTGAACAGTGGGCAATGGAACTCGACTACCGGAAAGGCCAGGAGGGTCGCACCATCATCGCCGAGGCGTTGGAGTCGCTCCTGCCTGGCATGAAGTTCAAGAATATTGACAAGAAAGCGCGTCGGATCATGATGAGCACACAGGACGGCGACGTCCCGTTACGCAATCTCTCCGAAGGCTATCAGGCCATGGCTGCATGGGCCGGAGACATCCTGTACAGGATGACCGAAACCTTCGGAGATTGGGATAAACCGCTGACCGCCCGCGGTGTCCTTCTGATCGATGAGATGGATTTACACCTGCACCCCGTCTGGAAACGGAATTTCGTCGACTTCATTAATCGCGCATTTCCCAATCTCCAGATTGTCGCGACGACACACTCACCCCTTTCGATCCAACAATGCAGGGAAGGAGAGCTGTTTGTCGTCAAGCGCGAGGGCAAGCGACCGCCCGCGCTCATACCGTTCAAAGGCGATCCCAGCAATCTGCGCCTCTCGGAGCTGTTCCTCTCCCCGCTGATCGGGCTGGAGACGCTGGATTCGCAACGCGTGGCAACGCTCAGAGACGAGGCGCGCAAGATTGAGTTGGCTCCAGGCTCGAAGAGCTCCGCCGATCAAAAGCGTCTCACCCAAATTGCCAAGGAGCTGGAAGGTACAACGCCCCTACCGGATGCAGAAGTGCCGGCGTTGGCCTCCGCGATGGCCGTGCAAAGGACGTTGAAGCAACTTCTTCCTGCGCAGTACGCCAGCAGGACCAAACTCCGCGCAGCGCCCAAGGCGAAGACCATCGCAGTCAAGGCGCGTAGCAGCTCTGTGCGAGTTGGCGGGCCTGCGGCCGAAAACGCGGTAGCGAAATCTCCGAGCAAACGTGCCAGCGCGAAGAAGGGCAAGTGAGGGTGGCATGATCAAGCTCAAAAGGACCAGGGACCGCATTCATCCGGATTTCACCGGCCCGAAGCTTTTCACAAAGCTTGTCCGTCTGGTTGAAACAAGAATACGTGACGGCAAGCAGATGGAGTTCGCAGGCGCGATCGGTGACTGGAAGAAGACCAAGGACGTGCTCAAAGAAGAGAGCTTCGGGAAATGCGCTTACTGCGAGTCCGATACGGAAAAAGTGGCGCACGGCGATGTCGAGCACTTCCGACCGAAGTCAATCTACTGGTGGCTCGCCCTTTGCGTCGATAACTACAACTTCTCGTGCCAGTTGTGCAATCAGACCTACAAGAGCGACGAATTCCCGATTAAAGGGCCTCTGTTGAAAGGGCCAACGCTTCCTGCGGCACTACCCGCAGACGCAGCGTTGAAGAGGCTGATCGCGAAGATCTGTCCCGATCCGGCTACCGCGACGGATGACGACCTTCTGAAGAAGTGGTTCAAAGAAGATGGTGATCTGCCAAACCCCTATTTGGAAGATCCAGAGAAGCTGTTTTCCTGGGCCGTATCCGAAGTGAACGGGGAAGTCCACCTGGTGGCTCCCACCGGTGCAAAAGCACGTGCGAAACGGGCAGTTGATGCAGCCGTTCAGTATTTGGGGCTCAACCGGGAAACGCTGACTCGTAGTAGGTATGTCATTTACGGAGAACTTCAGTTCGGGCTCTACGTATGGCAAAACGGCAATGCCGCGGCAAAAAGGAAGGCCGAAGAACAGATCGGCAAGATGTGCAGTGACGACCGTCAGTACGCGGGAATGAGCCGCTTTTTCGCGAGGGATGCAGGTTTCGCTGTCTGACCAGTAGCTGCGGTTTTCTCATTTCTGTATTGCGTGCGTACTAGTCAAAAGGACGCACGGGTCTCGCTACATTGGTCAACTTTGTCTTGGACGCGAGATCTCGCTCCACGAATGTTTACAGAATGTGGACTTCACCCTGTTCCGTAGTCATATTTCAAATTCCAGTTACCGGACATTCGTGACTGTCGGCTATTGGCCCAAACCGGTATTCCAAAGAGATTGGTCAACCATCCAGCCCCACCGTACAGCTGGTGGCGGCAATAGGGAAAGGGGGGATCAGGCTTGGGGCCGGAAGGCGCGTAGTCGCAGTGAGTTGACGCCAATCACCACTTGAGCCACGCGTGCGGAGTATTTCTAATTGCTACATTATTAGTAGCTATTTATGAACACTTCACGAGGGCTAGAGCCCTGAATTGCATTGAAAATCGCCCAGCAATGGCAGAATTGCCATTTTATTAACCTGGAGGTTAACTTTCAGCCGTGGGCCAAACCCGCAGCGTCCACGCCTGCAATGCAGATCGCCTCGTCCTCATCTCCCGTGCCGCCGCTGGCGCCCACGGCGCCGATGATCTGGCCGCTGGCATCTTTGATGACGACTGCGCCGGTTTGCGGCAGGAATTTGCCGTCTGAAGTCGCCGACAGCGAGACGAAGAAATTGGGGTTGTCTTTGGCGCGTTGCATCAGCACGCGGCTGGAGGCGCCCATGCCCACCGCGCCCCAGGCTTTGGCGCGGGCGATGTCAAAACGGAACATGCTGGCGCCGTCTTCGCTGGCAAAGGCCTTGAGGTTGCCGGAAGCGTCGAGCACGGCGATGCCCATGGGTTTGTAGCCGGCTGCGCGGGCCTTGGCCACGGCCACGGTGAGGATGGTGTTGGCCTGGGCCAGGGTGAGTACGGACATAGGGTCTTTCAAAAAAAAGCGGGCGTTATCGAATGGCGAGGCAATCGCAGGCAGTTCAGGCCAAGTTCAGACCAGGTTTAGGCATTCAGCCG
>JANNFZ010000100.1:0-7474 GCA_031380375.1 Hyphomicrobiales bacterium | reverse complement strand
TGACGATCGAGCGCCGTGGCACCAGGGCTGGGCACCAATACCAGCTTCTGGGTCATAGTCCCCACGGCCCGGTTATGGTTGAACCCTATCTCATCACGCTTACCAAGGAGACGGATACTTTCCCGTCATTCCAGCATTCCGGCGTTGAGTTCCTGTACATGCTTGAGGGCAATGTTGTTTATCGCCACGGCGACAAGACCTATGACATGCACCCGGGCGATGCCCTGTTTTTCGACGCGGAAGCACCCCACGGCCCGGAAGAACTGCGAAAGCTCCCGGCCCGCTACATCTCTGTCATCAGCTACCGTCGGGATGAGTAGTTGACGTGGTAGCTACCGATAGCTACCATGGGGTATGGAAATCAGTGTCAAGGAAGCCAAGAACCGCCTGACCGAACTCCTCCGCAAAGTGGAGGCGGGCGAGCGCGTGACGATTACGCGGGATGGCACGCCAGTGGTAGATCTCAAGAAGCACGAGCCGCAGAAAAAACAACTGGATTGGGCAGCTTTCTTCAAGTTCAAAGAAGAACGTGGATTGATGGGAAAAAAGACCATCATTCCTGAAGATTTTGATGATCCGTTGCCCGAGGACTTCCTCTACACAATCAACAGTGATCTGCCGAAAAATCCGCGATGAAGCTGTTGCTTGATACTAACATCATCATTCGTCTGGTCGAACATGGTCATTTCGGCCTTCAAGAACCGCAAATCTGGGAACGAGCGCTTGATGAAGGTGAACCTTGCGTCAGCGTCGTGAGTTTTTGGGAAGCCGAAATGAAGTTCCGCGCCGGCAAGCTGCCTTTGTCATTGCCAGTTGATGAGTGGCAGGACGCATTTGCACATTTGAAGATCGAGGTGATTAAAATCACCGTGGAGCATGTGCTTGAGCGCCTGATTGTTGAACCGCCACATCGCGACCCGTTTGACAGATTGTTG
Organism: Hyphomicrobiales bacterium; assembly: GCA_031380375.1. GTDB lineage: Bacteria > Pseudomonadota > Alphaproteobacteria > Rhizobiales > Aestuariivirgaceae > Aestuariivirga. Next base: position 6,539 of record JANNFZ010000100.1, on the reverse strand, counting down.
TTGTGCGTTGCGTCATCGGAAAACGCCCGATTGGTGACGCTGGACCGCGTCCTGCAAGGCCACCCGCTTGCCTGGCGACCATTCCCCTGAAGAAAAAATAATTCCCCACAGTTGACGGGCCATGGCGGCCTGTTATGCTCCCGCCAAACGGAGAAACCCCTCATGTGTGGCATTGTCGGACTGTACCTGAAGAACCCGAAGCTCAAGCCAAAGCTCGGCAAGATGTTCAAACCAATGATCATCGAGATGACCAACCGCGGCCCCGATTCGGCTGGCGTTGCCATTTACCGGGACCCCGTCAAAAAGAACGAGACAAAGTTCTCACTCGCCCACGACGATGCCAACTTTGACTGGAAGAAAATCGACGTCGGCCTGGAAAAGGCCCTCAAGTGTGATTGCAGGATTTCCAAAATCGGCAATCACTGTATCCTCGTAACGACGGCCAAAGAAAAATCGGTGATCGCCTGGTTGCGCGCCCATCATCCGCAAGTGCGCATTGTCGGCTCGGGACACACAATTGAGATTTTCAAGGAAACGGGCCTGCCCGCCAATGTCTATGACAAGTTCAATCTCGACGCAGCCCATGGCACCCACATCATCGGCCACACCCGCATGGCAACTGAAAGTGCCGTGACCACGGCAGGCTCGCACCCCTTCGCAACCGGGGCTGATCTTTGCCTTGTGCACAATGGTTCGCTCTCCAACCACAATCGCCTGCGCGAAAACCTGCGCCGCGAAGGCATGGAGTTCCAGACCGAGAACGACACCGAAGTTGCCGCCGCCTACATGACCTGGAAGCTGCGCAGTGGTGCAACGTTGAAGGAAGCACTTGAAGACGGCCTTCGTGATCTCGACGGCTTCTATACTTTCCTTGTTGGCACCCACGATGGCTTTGCCGTGGTGCGCGATCCCATTGCCTGCAAGCACGCGGTCATTGCCGAAACCGATGACTATGTTGCCATGGCCACCGAATACCGCGCCATCGCCCATCTGCCCGGTGCCGATGACGCCAAGATTTGGGAACCGGAGCCCGCGAAAGTTTACACGTGGGGCGGCCACGCATGAGCGTCAGCGACTTGAGTGAACTGGACCTGAAGAAGGTCGGCGTGCGCGGCATCAACGAAGCCCTGCAATCACTTCACAAGGACACCAACCAGCGCCACTGGCTGGTGCGCAACCCCATGGGGCAACATGCCATCGCCGTTGGCATTGACGCGCCATTGCATGTCGAAATCCATGGCCATGTCGGTTTCTATTGCGCCGGCATGAACAAGGACAGCGAGATCATCGTGCACGGCCATGCCGGTGTCGGTGTTGCCGAAAACATGATGTCGGGCCTTGTGTGGATCAAGGGCAATGCTTCTGAATCAGCCGGTGCCACTGGCAATGGTGGCCTGCTGGTGATTGACGGCGATGCGTCATCGCGCTGCGGCATTTCCATGAAAGGCATTGATATCGTGGTCGGTGGTTCTGTCGGCCACATGTCGGCCTTCATGGCGCAACGGGGCAATCTGGTGGTCTGCGGCAATGCCGGCGAGGCTTTGGGTGATTCAATCTATGAAGCGCGACTTTATGTGAAGGGCAAGGTTGCCAATCTCGGTGCCGACTGCATCGAGAAGGATATGCGCGCCGAACATCTTGATGACCTGTCAAAGCTGCTGGCGCGCGCCAGGCGCAAGGACCGCCCGCAGGATTTCCGGCGCTACGGTTCGGCCCGCAAGCTCTACACTTTCAACGTCGATCACGCTGACGCGTATTAAGGCCCCGGACATGGACCCGAACATTCCCCGCACAATCCCGCGCAAGTCCGCGACCTTTGACGACTACACCCTGTCAGAAATCCGCCGGGCCGCGCAAACCGGCATCTATGACATTCGCGGTGCCGGTGCAAAACGCAAGCTGCCGCATTTTGATGATCTGTTGTTTCTCGGTGCCTCGATTTCGCGTTACCCGCTGGAAGGCTACCGGGAAAAATGCGGCACCGATGTCGTGCTGGGTACGCGCTTCGCCAAGAAACCCATCGAACTGAAAATCCCCATCACTATCGCCGGCATGAGCTTTGGCTCCCTCTCCGCCAATGCCAAGGAAGCGTTGGGCCGTGGCGCATCGGCGGCGGGAACTTCGACGACGACCGGCGACGGCGGCATGACGCCGGAGGAACGCGGCCAATCGCGGCATCTGGTCTATCAATACTTGCCATCGCGCTATGGCATGAACCCCGATGACCTGCGCAAAGCCGATGCCATTGAAATCGTCATTGGCCAGGGTGCCAAGCCCGGTGGCGGCGGCATGTTGCTGGGCCAGAAAATTTCCGATCGGGTCGCCGCCATGCGCTGCCTGCCCAAGGGCATCGATCAGCGTTCGGCCTGCCGTCATCCCGATTGGACGGGGCCGGATGATCTCGAAATCAAAATTCTTGAACTCCGCGAAATCACCAAATGGGAAAAACCCATCTATGTGAAAATCGGCGGTGCCCGGCCCTATTACGATGTGGCGCTGGCCGTGAAGGCCGGAGCCGATGTTGTGGTGGTCGATGGCATGCAAGGCGGCACTGCGGCAACGCAGGAAGTCTTCATCGAGCATGTGGGTCAGCCGACCCTTGCCTGCATTCGCCCAGCCGTGCGCGCCCTTCAGGAATTGGGCATGCACCGCAAGGTGCAACTCATTGTTTCCGGCGGCATCCGCAACGGTGCCGATGTGGCAAAGGCTTTGGCGCTTGGTGCTGATGCCGTGTCGATTGGAACCGCAGCACTCGTGGCGCTTGGTGACAATGATCCGATACATGAGGAAGAATACAAGGCGCTTGGCACCACGGCGGGTGCCTATGACGACTGGCACGAGGGCCGTGACCCGGCGGGCATCACCACGCAAGACCCGGAGTTGTCGAAGCGTCTTGATCCCGTGAAGGCGGGGCGCCGTCTCAGCAACTACCTGAAAGTGATGACACTCGAAGCCCAGACCATCGCCCGCGCCAATGGCAAGTCGCATGTCCACAACCTCGAACCAGAAGACCTGTGTGCGCTGACCATTGAAGCGGCCGCCATGGCGCAAGTTCCTCTGGCCGGGACAAGCTGGATTCCGGGCAAGACTCCGTTCTAAGCTTGGGACAAGGGAGAAATTCATGGACCTGTCAATCCTCGCACTGTTTGCCGCAGCCCTGTTCGTCAATGCAGGCTCGCCAGGGCCCAGCATTGCGGCACTGGTGGCCCGCGTCATCAGCAACGGACCTGCAAGCGTCATTCCGTTTCTCGCTGCTATGTGGATCGGCGAAGCCTTGTGGCTCATCGCTGCTGTGACGGGGCTTGGAATTCTCGCCGCGCAGTTTCACACGGTGTTTCTGGTCATCCGCTATCTCGGCATTGCCTATCTGGCGTGGCTCGCGTGGAAGATGTGGCATGCCCCCGTGACCGTGGAGGCAGGTGAAATGCCGAAGGTGCAATCGGCGCTCAAGATGTTTGCCACCGGCATGGCACTCACTATCGGCAATCCCAAACTCATGGTGTTTTATCTGGCCCTGTTGCCGTCGCTGATCAATATCAACGCCGTCACGGCGACAGGCCTCGTAGAACTGGCAGCCGTAGCCGTGTTGGTGCTGATGACGGTTGATCTCGCATGGGTCTTTGCTGCTGCTTGGGGCCGCACTTGGCTCAAAAGTCCGCGTGCAGTTCGTATTGCCAATCGCGCCAGCGCCACCGCCATGGGCGGAGCCGCAGTCATTATGGCCACACGCTCATGAATCAAAAAAACAGAACTTCCAGGGAGTAACACGATGGGCATGGATCTCGCGACTTACGCGCGAAAAAACAAGATCAGTTACTACCTCTTCAACTTCACCGATCTCTTTGGCACCCAGCGCGCCAAGCTTGTGCCGGCGGAGGCTTCCGGCAAGATGCAAAAGGCAGGTGCTGGCTTTGCCGGCTTTGCAACTTGGCTCGATCAAACGCCGGCCCACCCCGATGTCTTGGTCATGCCCGACACCGACTCAATCATTCCGCTGCCCTGGAAACCAGGCATTGCCTGGGTTGCGGGCGACCCGTGGATGTCGGGCAAGCCCCTGGAGCAGGCACCGCGCCTTGCGCTCAAACGCCTTTCGGAGAAACACGCCAAGAACAACATCAAGTTGATGGCCGGCGTCGAGCCGGAATTCCATCTGGTCAGCGCCGATGGCTCGGCTGTGTCGGACGCCCGTGATACCCAGGAAAAGCCCTGCTATGACCAGGCCGCCATCATGCGCCGCCTCGACGTGATCACCGAAATCTGCACCACCATGACAAGCCTTGGCTGGGGCCCTTATCAAAACGACCATGAAGACGCCAACGGCCAGTTCGAGATCAACTGGAACTTCAATGACGCGTTGACCACCGCCGACCAGCTGTGCTTCTTCAAGTTCATGGTGAAGCAGATTGCCGAGAAGCACGGGTTGCGCGCCACCTTCATGCCCAAGCCCTTCATCAATCTCTCAGGCAACGGCTGCCACGTTCATCTCTCGGTCTGGGACAAGGCCGGCAAGAAAAACCTGTTCTCCGATGATGCCGACAAGGAAGGCATGGGCCTGTCGCAGATGGCCTATAACTTCATCGGCGGCCTTCTCACCCATGGTGACTCGCTCGTCGCCATCACCAACCCGACGGTGAATTCCTACAAGCGCATCAACGCGCCGCGCACCGTGTCGGGCGCCACCTGGTCACCGAACACCATCACCTTCGGCGGCAACAACCGAACGCATATGGTGCGCATCCCCGATGCCGGGCGTTGCGAATTCCGCCTGCCCGATGCTGCCGCCAATCCCTACCTGCTTTTGGCCGGCATCCTTGCAGCAGGAATGGACGGGGTGGACAAGAAAATTCACCCCGGCAAGCGTCTCGATATTGATATGTATGCTGACGGGCACACCATTAAGGATGCCCGGAAATTGCCGCTCAATCTTCTGGACGCGCTGCGCAATTTCGAGAAGAACAGTTTCCTGCGTGAGGCTCTTGGTCCGGAAGTGTCGTCGGCTTACCTGAAGCTGAAGCACAATGAATGGAACCAGTATTGCCGCCATCTCACCCAGTGGGAGCGCGACACGACGCTGGATTGCTGATCCGCATGTCTCCACCCGCCCAGATGGGTGGGGGCAGGGGATGGCAGGAGTGGGGTTGCGTTCGCAAAACAAAGCCCCACTTCTGTCCACGTATTTCAAGTAAAGACAGTCTTCGATAGCAAAGATGAAGTATTCAATCTTCTCACTTCTTCGTGAAAGCTTGTCCGGCCACAAGAACTGGGCCCCGGCCTGGCGCGAACCTGCGCCAAAGCCCGCGTATGACGTGATCATTGTTGGCGGCGGCGGCCACGGGCTTGCCACGGCCTATTATCTCGCCAAGGAATTCGGTCTCCGGAACATTGCAGTGCTGGAAAAAAGCTGGCTCGGCTCCGGCAATGTCGGGCGCAACACCACCATCATCCGTTCCAACTACATGTTGCCGGGCAACAATCCTTTCTATGAGTTCTCCATGAAGCTTTGGGAAGGGCTGGAACAGGATTTCAATTTCAACGCCATGGTGTCGCAACGTGGCGTGCTGAACCTCTGCCATACCGACGCCCAGCGCGACGCCTTTGCCCGGCGCGGCAATGCCATGCGCATTGGCGGTGTTGACGCGGAGCTGCTGGACGCAGCCGACGTGCGCGAGATGTATCCGTTCTTTGACCACGATAATCCCAGATTTCCCGTCAAGGGGGGGCTTTTGCAGCGGCGCGGCGGCACGGTGCGCCATGATGCCGTGGCCTGGGGCTACGCCCGCGGTGCCGACCAGTTTGGCGTTGATATCATCCAGCACTGTGAAGTGAAGGGCATCAGGATCGAAAACGGCAAGGTCACAGGTGTTGATACGTCACGCGGCCCCATCGCCTGCAAAAAGCTGGCACTGGCAACGGCCGGCAACTCATCTGAAACAGCCGCCATGGCGGGCCTCAGGCTGCCGATTGAAAGCCATGTGTTGCAGGCTTTCGTGTCGGAAGGCTTGAAGCCTTACATTGATGGTGTTGTGACTTTTGGTGCGGGGCATTTCTATGTTTCGCAATCGGACAAAGGCGGGCTCGTTTTCGGCGGCGATATCGACGGCTACAATTCCTACGCGCGGCGCGGCAATCTGCCGAAGGTTGAGCATGTGATTGAGGCTGGTGTTGCGATGATCCCCGGTCTTGCCCGTGTGCGGGTGTTGCGCTCATGGGGCGGCATCATGGACATGTCGATGGATGGCTCGCCGATTATCGACAAGACTTCGATTGATGGGCTCTATCTCAATGCGGGATGGTGCTATGGCGGCTTCAAGGCCACGCCGGCTTCGGGCTGGTGTTTTGCCCATACGATTGCGCGTGATGAACCCCACAAGCTGAACGCGGCCTATCGTCTTGATCGTTTCCGCAGAGGTTACATGATCGACGAAAAAGGGCAGGGCGCTACGCCCAATTTGCATTGATGGAAGACATAAAACCATTGCAAGCAAGAGCCCTCATCCGCCCTTCGGGCACCTTCTCCCATTCTTCGAACGGGAGAAGGC
>JANNFZ010000086.1:0-7085 GCA_031380375.1 Hyphomicrobiales bacterium | reverse complement strand
CAAACACAACGCGACGCATAGAAACTCCAGTCTTAACGGGAGCGTTTATGGCCTGTCAGGGTTAATGGGAAGTTGCGGCGGTCTCAGCCATAGAGCGCTGAAATCAGCATGTTGATGTTGCCGTTGCGCTTGTTGAGATATTCGACAAAATCCTTGCGCTGGAAGTTGGTCAGCCAAAAACCGAGCACGCTGGCGTCACGCACCTTGTAGCGACCGCCCTTCCAGGCAAGGCGCCACGACACATTGTAAGTCTGGCCTGTCAGCAGGAAAATCTTGGTGCCCACCACGACGTTTTTGCTTGCATCGACCTTGGCTTCGCCCACTTCATACTTGGCGACCGTATAATCGCGTGATTGCAGAGCGAAGTAGCGGGCAAGATATGTGGCCACGCCCTTTTGATAGCGGACCTTTTGGGCTGCCTGAAGTTTGCCGCTGTATTGGCCAAGCGCATTCTGTGAAATTTCCGGCACGTCGGCATGGCGTTGCACGACCCTGAGGAAAGCCGAGACCGTGCCTTGGCGATGGGCGGCCAGCATGTCCTTGGCGACTTGGCGCATATAGGTGACCGACGGGTGATCGCCCGCGCATGCGGGCGCTGCAGCAAGGACGACAGCCCCGAGGCTTCCCAAAAATGCGCGACGTGTCAGCATGATTCCACTCTTGTTTCCTGTCATCTCACCTTGCCATGGTTAATGTGGTGTAAACATGGAAAGGAAGTGACCGCCTCTACCAGGTTTCGGCCTCGCGTAGCACCGCATAGAGCGGTTGGAAATTGCCCTTTGACTTGCTCAGTTCCTTTTGGAAACGGTCGCGCATGGCAATGGACAGGCGAACCCCAAGCACGCTCAAATCAACAACCGAGAAACCTCCGCCCGTTGGCTGCAGATACCAGACAATTGGCTCATCGGAACTGGACCCGCCCTTCTTGATCTTGGCATAAACAACCGTGAACTTGCCTTGTGTGGCGGTGCGGTCAATGACAAAGCTCTGGCCTTTGAAATCATCCACATACCAGGCAAACAAGGCTGCCGCATAAGTCGTCACCAATTGCTTGAGCTTGGCTTTGTCGCCTGGCGGCAACTTGCTTTTGAATGGCCCGAGCGACGCTGTGGTGATGGCACTCAAGTCCACATAGCGGCTGAGCAACGTGGCAAACTTGTTGCGCAGTGCCACACCGCGGGTGCCACCATTGGCGAGTTTCAAAACATTGTCGCCAATGCCCTGGATGTAGCTTTCAGCATCGGCTGCGACGGCTTGCCCGTGGGGGACTGCAGCCAACAATGCGAGTGCCAGAATGTCACGGCGGGAGATGGGGTTTTTCATGCGCAGTACAAGTTCCTCGAATCCGGTGCCCCTCCGGAAGTGAGTTGCTTAGTCCATTGGAGTGCCAAAAATCAAGTTGGCATGGCAGCAGCCAAATACGACCAATTTGCAGCAAAAAGCGAATACTCAATTGCAATCTATATAAAGATATGTTTATATCCTTTGCAAGGACCAAATTGATGGATGAACTGCTGGCAGGACTGAAGGCAATTGCGGAAACCACCCGCCTGCGTATCCTGTTTGCCCTGTCGCACGGTGAAATGAATGTCTCGGAACTCACCTATGTGCTGGGCCAAAGCCAACCCCGGGTCAGCCGACACCTGAAACTGATGGCCGAGGCAGGACTGCTTACGCGCCACAAGGAGGGCAACTGGGTGCTTTTTCGCCTGCGCCAAGAAGGTGTTGGAGGGGCTCTCGCCCGTTCACTGGTGGACATGCTGCCCGCCAAGGATGGGCTTTTGTCCGTCGACCTTGCGCGCCTTGAAGAAGTGCGCCGCCAACGCGAAGAAAAGGCCTCGGCCTATTTCAGCGCCAATGCCGCCGACTGGTCGAGCCTGCGCTCACTCCATGTCGATGAATTGAGCGTCGAACACGCCATGAAAAATCTCGTGGGCTCAGCAACGGTGGACACGCTGGTGGACCTCGGCACGGGTACGGGCCGCGTGCTGGAACTTTTCGCCCACCAGGCGCAAAATCTTTTCGGCATTGATTCAAGCCGCGACATGCTGGCGATTGCCCGCAATCACCTCGAACAGGTGGGGTTGCGTCATGCACATTTGCGCCAGTCGGACATCTATGCCCTGCCCCTCAGCGACGCGGTGGCTGATCTCGTCACCATCCACCAGGTTTTGCATTTCCTCGATGAACCGTCGAAGGCCTTGCTTGAGGCCCGACGCATCCTGAAACCGGAGGGTCGTCTGCTCATTGTCGATTTCGCGCCCCATGATCTCGATGAATTGCGCGACCAACACGCCCACCGCCGCCTTGGCCTGTCGAGCGAGCAGATGGTGTCGTGGCTTGGCCGTGCCGGACTGTCCCTGTCTGCACATGAAGTTCTCGATCCACCCTGGCTCAAATCCCGCAAGGGCCTGTCTGTGTCGCTATGGCTGGCCAAGCCTGCCTTGAATGAAACACCAGTTCGCCTCAAGCAAGCCGCGAGAGCCGAATGACCAGCAAGCCCTTCCGCGTGTCCTTTGAATTCTTTCCGCCAAAGCCCGGCGAGGCTGAAGCTTCGTTCTGGCAGACCGTGAAGAAACTTGAGGCCATTGATCCGCATTTCGTGTCCGTGACCTATGGCGCTGGCGGGACCACACAGGACCGGACCTTGGCAACCTTGTCACGCTTTGCCGCGGACACGCGCCTCAAGCCAGCGGGGCATCTCACCTGCGTTGGTGCCACCAAGGATCAAATCAACGACGTGGTGAAAAGTTACAAGGCGGCAGGCGTCAAACATATCGTGGCGCTGCGCGGTGATCCCACAGGTGGCATTGGCACGCGCTTCCAGCCTCATCCGCAAGGCTATCAAAATGCAGCTGATCTGGTGCGCGGCATCCGTGACATCGGCGGGTTTGAAATCTCGGTGTCTGCCTATCCCGAGCGCCATCCCGATTCCGTTTCGATCGAGGAAGACCTGGCCTTCATGGCAGACAAGGCCGAGAATGGCGCAACCCGTGCGCTGTCGCAATTCTTCTTCCACAATTCATTTTTTCTCAGGCTCCGCGACCGTATCGCTGCCCGTGGCATCGAGATCAATCTGGTGCCGGGCATTCTGCCGATCACCAATTTTGCCAAGGTCTGCGAATTTGCTGGCAAATGCGGCGCGCATATTCCACCTGATCTTGCCCAGCGATTTTCAGGACTCGACACAGATCCCGAAACCCGCAATCTTGTCGCCGCCATGGTTGCTGCCGAACAGGTCCACGCACTGGCCCGCGAAGGTGTCACCGATTTCCATTTCTACACGCTGAACCGTGCCGACTTGACCTATGCGATCTGCCGTGTGCTGGGATTGGGTACCCGGGAACAGGCCGCCTAGAGCGAATTCAAATAGGATAATACATCCATAAATTGAAATCAATTCTAGCGGGGGTAGCAGCCCCGCAGGCGCGATTCACCGGGTGTCCGCTACCCCGGCACCAGCCACCCCTGGAATCGCGCTCGGCGGTCTCCAGGATCGATTTAAAAGCCTATTGTAGAGTTATTATCCTGAACCAGCCTGTGCGTCCATCAAATCTATAAAGCGCTTGAACAGGTAATGGCTGTCCTGGGGGCCAGGCGACGCTTCAGGGTGATGCTGCACCGAAAACACAGGCTTGCCCTCAACGGCGATGCCGGCATTCGATCCATCAAACAGCGACACGTGGGTTTCCACAATGCCCTTGGGCAGCGACTTGCTGTCAACGGCAAAGCCGTGGTTCATCGAAACAATCTCGACCTTGCCCGTCGTGTAGTCCTTGACGGGATGATTGGCGCCATGGTGGCCCTGATGCATCTTGAGGGTCTTGCCGCCCAGCGCAATGGCCAGCATCTGGTGGCCAAGGCAAATGCCAAACACCGGCTTGCCGCTGTCGACAAGCTTTTTGATTTCCGGAACGGCATATTCGCCAGTGGCCGCCGGATCGCCTGGCCCGTTGGAGAGAAACACACCATCGGGATTCATCGCGAGAATGTCTTCGGCACTGGTCGTTGCCGGAACCACGGTGACGTCACATCCCGCACTTGTGAGGCAGCGCAGGATGTTGCGTTTCATCCCATAGTCAATGGCCACGACTTTCTTGCCGCCTTCGGCAATTGAATAGCCATCAGCCCACGTCCACAGTTTCTGGTCCCAATCCATGCGTTGGGTCAGTGAAACATCCTTGGCAAGGTCGAGCCCCTCAAGTCCCGACCACGCAGCAGCTTTCCGCTTCAATGCAGCCAAGTCGAACTTACCCGCCGCATTGTGGGCAATGACGCCATTGGGCATGCCCTTCTCGCGGATGAGATTGGTAAGGGCGCGTGTATCAATGCCTGAAAGACCGATGATGTTGCGGGATTTGAGCCACGCATCAAGGTGTTTCGCGGAGCGGTAATTCGCAGGCACCGTAACCGGGGCCTTGACGATGCAACCGAGCACAGCAGCAGAAGCCGCAAGATTGGTGGTTTCAATGTCGTCGTCGTTGGTGCCGACATTGCCGATGTGCGGGAATGTGAAGGTGACGATTTGCCCTGCGTAGGACGGATCGGTCAGCACTTCCTGATAGCCAGTCATGGCGGTGTTGAAACAAACTTCGCCGACCGCATCGCCTTCTGCGCCAAAGCCCTGCCCCTCGATCACCATTCCATCGGCGAGCACCAAAAGCCCGGTCACGCGAGCCTTGGGCCAGTCGCCAAAGCCTGGAGACTTGGCAGCGCGTGCGGGGGCCTTGGCCTTTTTGGGCTTTGCTAGGTTTGCCATCAAAATTGAGTCTCCGGGATTTGGCCGGGGATATGGGAGCGTGCACCCCACGTCAAGTTTGCATGGGCGGGGCGAAAGGGTTATGGACCCCGCTTCCTGAAATACCCGAAAGAGACACCGCCATGGCGCTCCGCGAACAACTTTCCGCTGACATGAAAGCCGCCATGAAGGCGGGCGACAAGCGCAAGCTTGCCACCGTCCGCCTGATGAATGCCGCCATCAAGGACAAGGACATCAACTCCCGCACTGATGGCCATGAATCGGCCCTGACACCCGATGCCGGATTGCTCGACCTCTTCGCCAAGATGGTGAAGCAACGTCAGGATTCAATTGCCGCTTTTGAACAAGGCGGCCGTCTTGAATTGGCCCAGGTTGAACGTGAGGAAATGGCCATCATCCAGTCCTACATGCCAAAGCAGCTATCCGACGCAGAATCCAAAACGGCGATCGAGGGCATCATTGCAAGTGTCGGTGCCGCTTCAGTGAAGGACATGGGCAAGGTCATGGCCGAATTGAAGGCAAAGTTTTCAGGCCAGATCGACATGGGCAAGGCAGGCTCTGTGGTAAAGGCACTGTTGGGTTGACGGCACCGCACGATGTCCAGACACATCTCCCCCGATCTCGCAGGCGCTGTTCTCTCGATTGATCTCGACGCGCTGAAGTCCAACTATCGCCTCCTCGCAAAGAAGGCGGGCAAGGGCGGTTGTGGAGCCGCCGTGAAAGGCGATGCCTATGGGCTGGGGTTGGGGCCTGTCGGCAAGGCCCTGTGGGCTGCTGGTTGCCGCATTTTCTTTGTGGCACGGGCCACCGAAGGCGGCGACCTGAGGGCGTATTTGCCCGAGGCAATCATCTATGTGCTCGATGGTCTGGTGCCGGGCCAGGCTGAATATTACGCCAGGAATCATCTCCGCCCGGCCCTCATCTCGGTGGCGGAAACGCGGGAATGGGCTGCCTTCGGACGTCAGTATGGAAGAGCATTGCCGTGCGCGCTCCACATTGACACCGGCATCAACCGGCTTGGCCTGACACGCACGGAATTTGATGCAATCCTTGATGACCCCTTTCTGGTGCAGGGTATCAACGCCGCCCTCGTGATGAGCCATTTCGCCTGCGCCGATGATCCGCAGCATCCCTTGAATGCAAAGCAGATCAAGCGCTTTACGGAAGCGCGCGCAAAGCTTCCGAATGTCCCTGCAAGCCTTTCTAATTCTTCAGGAATATTTCTGAAAAACCGGCCGGTCACCGACCTGGCGCGGGCTGGCATCGCGCTTTATGGCGGCAATCCCGTGCCCGGAAAAAAGAACCCGATGAGGCCGGTGGCGCAGCTTGATGGCACCGTGTTGCAGGTTCGCGACGTGAAGAAGGGCGAGACCGTGGGCTACAACGCAACATGGAAAGCACGACGCGACAGCCGCATTGCCATCTTGGGTGCTGGCTACAAGGATGGCATACCGCGCAGTTTGAGTTCGCGCAGCAACAAGGGTCCGGCACAGGTGTGGATCGGCGGCAAGCGCTGCCCCATCGTCGGCCGCATTTCCATGGACATGATGGCAATTGATGTAACCGATGTGCCGAGGTCCAAAATCATCCGTGGCGCGAAAGCCGAAATCATTGGCACCCTCATTCCCGTCGACGAGGCCGCCGGATGGGCCGGGACCATTTCCTATGAACTGCTGACGCGGCTGGGCAGCCGCTATGCCCGCGTCTATTCTGGCGGAGAATCATGAACCCGCTCGCAGGCCTTGGACGGATGGTGCTCGGTTTTTTTGCCGAGACGGGGGCCATTGCGCTGTTCCTGCGCGATGCCCTGTGGCAGGGCCTGACGCCGCGCTACTATGTTCGCCAAATTGCGTTGCAGTTCTTCCGCATCGGCTACACGTCGCTGCCCGTGGTGGCACTGACCGCCTTTTTCACAGGTGGTGCACTGGCCCTGCAAATCTATTTGGGATCATCACGCTTCAATGCTGAAAGCCTTGTCGCTTCGATTGTGGCACTCGGCATCACCCGTGAGTTGGGGCCGGTGCTGGCGGGCCTCATGGTGTCAGGGCGGGTCGGTGCATCGATTGCCGCCGAACTTGGCACCATGCGCGTCACCGAACAGATCGATGCACTCGTGACACTCTCCACCAATCCGCAGAAATACCTGGTGGGACCCCGGCTGCTGGCCGCTGTCGTCTCGCTGCCGTTGCTGGTGGCTGTGGGCGACACCATTGGTATTTTTGGCGGCTATTTCGTTGGCACGCGGTCCCTCGGTTTCAACGACTATGCCTATCTCAAGAACACCGCCGATTTCCTGCATCTTGATGATGTGACCTCGGGGCTGATC
>JANNFZ010000061.1:0-5321 GCA_031380375.1 Hyphomicrobiales bacterium | reverse complement strand
TGGCTGAGCCGCCGCTTCGGATTGACGATTGACAATCTGCGCTCTGTCGAAATTGTCACGGCAAGCGGGGATGTGATCCACGCGAGTGAAGAAAATGAGCCGGAACTTTTTTGGGGCGTAAGGGGCGGCGGCGGAAATTTTGGCATCGTCACAGAATTCCATTTTGGCATGCGGAATCTCGGCAATGTCGTTTTGGGAAGATGGGAGTATGGATTGGCGCAGGGTCGAACAGCACTTCCAAGGCTTGCTGATTTTGCGAAGGCCGCCCCGCGCGAGTTTACAGCCGCGTTCACCGTCACCAAGGAGCGATTGTACGTCACTGCTTTTCATTCAAGTGCTGTCAACGATGGTGACAAATATGTTGCGCCATTCGGGCAATTGGCAGGGGCCGGAACAGGAGGCTGCGGCCCGACAGATTTCAAGACCTTCCAAAGCCGTTCTGATGAACTTGCACGCTGGGGGCGCCGTTACTATGCCAAGGGCGGATACCTTGCCACGCTTGATGTCGAAGCTATCAATTGCATGCTGAATGCAATGAAAGACGCGCCCAGCCCCGATTCCGAAATTTTGGTCCTGCAGCTGGGTGGCGCGGTCAGCGACATCACTGATGAAGCGACAGCCTATACCGGACGTGCGGCCCAATACTACTGGATCGTCCAGCCCATATGGGATGATGCCAAACTCGATGTTGCATGCCTCGCATGGGGTCGAAAAATTGCCGCCCAACTGACTTCGCTCTCAATGGAAGGCAATTATGTCAATGAGCAAGCGGATTTTGGCGGGGATCTGGCACTGAAGGCCTATGGAGCCCAGAAATTCAGGCGCCTGCAGAGGTTGAAGGCGCGCTTTGATCCCGATAATCTGTTCAGGCTCAACCAGAATATCCTGCCGAAGGCCTGACGAAAAAGGCCGGAGAGTGTTCTCCGGCCTTTCCATTCATCCGTACCCGGACAATTCAACAGCTGTAATACATGTCGAACTCGACGGGATGTGGCGTCATGCGGTAGCGGTCTTGTTCTTCCTGCTTCAGTTCGATGTAGCTTTCGATCTGGTCCTTGGAGAACACGCCGCCCTTCAACAGGAAGTCGTGGTCGGCGGCGAGGCTGTCGAGGGCTTCCTGCAATGAACCGCAGACTGTTGGAACCTCGGCGAGTTCGGCCGGCGGCAGGTCATAGAGGTTCTTGTCCATGGCGGGGCCTGGGTGGATCTTGTTGTTGATGCCATCAAGGCCCGCCATCAGGATCGACGTGAAGCACAGATAGGGATTGGCGGTTGGATCAGGGAAGCGCACTTCCACGCGCTTGGCTTTCGTATTGCTGGTGAACGGAATGCGGCACGAAGCGGAGCGGTTGCGTGACGAGTATGCCAGCAGCACCGGCGCTTCATAACCCGGAACAAGGCGCTTGTAGCTGTTCGTCGAAGGGTTGGTGAAGGCATTGAGCGCCTTGGCATGCTTGATGACGCCGCCGATGAAATAGAGGCACATCTCCGAGAGATCAGCATATTGGTTGCCGGCCATCATGGGCTTTCCTTCTTTCCAGATGGAGAAGTGGCAGTGCATGCCCGAGCCATTGTCGCCGAACACCGGCTTCGGCATGAAGGTTGCAGTTTTGCCATAGGCATGGGCGACATTGTGGATCACATACTTGTAAATCTGCATGTGGTCGGCGGCCATGGTGAGCGGCTGGTACTTGGTGCCAAGTTCATGCTGCGACGAGGCCACTTCATGGTGGTGCTTTTCAACGGCGAGGCCCATCTCACCCATGACCGACAACATCTCGCTGCGCATGTCCTGGGCTGAGTCCATCGGGTTCATGGGGAAATAGCCGCCCTTGGTGCGCATGCGGTGGCCCATGTTGCCGCTTTCGTAGTCGCGGTCGGAATTTTTTGGCAATTCCACGCCGTCAAGCTCGAAGCCGGTCTTGTAGGGGTTGGTCGAGAACTTCACATCATCGAAAATGAAAAACTCGGCTTCGGGGCCGACGAAAATCGTGTCGCCCAGTTTTGTGGACTTCAGATAGGCTTCGGCACGCTTGGCAATCGAGCGCGGATCGCGGTTGTAGCCTTCGCCGGTGCCCGGATCCTTGATGTCGCAGAACACCGCCATGGTGGTCTGGGCATAGAAGGGGTCCATGTGGGCCGAGGTTGCATCGGGCATCAGCACCATGTCGGATTCATTGATGGCCTTCCAGCCGGCAATTGACGAACCATCGAACATCAGGCCTTCTTCCCAGGCGTCGGCATGCATCTGCGAAATATCCATTGTCAGATGCTGCATCTTGCCGCGAGGGTCCGTGAAGCGCAGGTCGACGTATTTCACGTCCTTGTCCTTGATCATCTTCAGGGCGTTTTCGATAGCACTGTCCTTGGCCATTTTATTCCTCTTGTCTGTGGTTTCGATTATTCTTGGTTAGAGCGCTTCTGTGCCGGATTCTCCGGTGCGGATGCGGATGGCTTGCTCAATGGTGGAGATGAAAATCTTGCCATCGCCAATGCGCCCGGTTCGGGCGGCGTTCTGAATGGCTTCGACGGCCTTGTCCACCAGTTCATCGGCGATGACGACTTCGATCTTCACCTTGGGCAGAAAGTCCACGACATACTCAGCACCGCGATAGAGCTCGGTGTGGCCCTTCTGGCGGCCAAAGCCCTTGGCTTCGGTCACGGTAATGCCCTGGATGCCCACTTCCTGCAGGGCCTCCTTCACCTCATCAAGTTTGAACGGCTTGATGATGGCTTCGATTTTCTTCATTAGAGATGCGCCTCTTCTTTAATAGCAATGGGGTTGCAGGGCTTGTGCCAAGTGCGCCGCAAGTGATTTCAAGGGGTTAGAATGCGTCGACAAGTGTCAGGCTGCAAGTTTGCCTACAGATAATGCAGCATGCATATTTTGTGTGCAAGTGTCAGGTGCGTGGTTCAGCGGCACGCACCGGCGCCTTTTTACTTTGCAACGACGACAGCATTTTCGGCTGATATCACAGTCTGCGCCATGAGCGCTGCCTGAAGTTCTTCAATGTCGGTATTCAATTTGACCAGCGAATTTTTTACCGAATTCATGACCTGGCCCGCCATGGCGACATCCATGTCCGGCACCTGCTCTTGGGCGTTGGCTGCAAACGCCTTGATCTGTCCGTAAATATTTGATGTCTTGAACGAGAGGTCCGGGGCCAGAATACCGATGCGGGCGACATGGCTGTCAAAAACCGGAGTGGCAAAGCGGAAGGATACGCGTGGCTGGGTTTTCTTTCCGCTGTTCTGGCGGGCCGCTTCTTCAGCCATGCCAATTTGCGCGGTCAGCAGTTTCACCGCCGATGAAATGCTGGTTTGCAACGCCGAAAGTTCACCAAGGATTGCGTTGTGAAATGACTCCCTTTCATTCTTTCGTTGCCGCTCGCCCTGTTCCCTCGACATTCTTTCGGTGTGAGTGCGGCCATCCTCCGCCACCTTGGCAATGCGGCGCTGGGAGTAAATCACCCCGGAAAAACCGATGAGCGCTGCCAGGAAGGCAACCGTGGCGGCCACAAGGGTCTGATAGTCTTTGAGGATTTCCATAGGCAGAGACTACCAAAACCGCCGCAAAGCACAAAGCGCTTTACGGTGGCGGTGGCCCGGTGCATGAAATATCGCAAGTTCAGCACGGGCGAAATATCTTGGAAAACGAACAGGGACCACTGACCGACCCGCTCTATCTGACAGCACTCGCCAGCCTTGGCGCCAGCGTGCCGGCCAAGCTTATGGCGGCTCCGACCCAAGGCAGCATTGCGGTTCTGCCTTTCGTCGACATGAGCGGTGAAGCGGGGCACGAACATTTCACTGATGGTTTGACCGAAGATATCATCACTGACCTCTCCAACGTGCCCGGCTTTTTTGTGATCGCCCGCAATTCGGTGTTTGCCTACAAGGGAAAACCCACCGATGTGCGCCAAATCGCCCATGATCTGGGTGTGAAATATATTCTCGAAGGCAGTGCACGGCGCGCCGGGCAACGTCTGCGCATCAACGTGCAGTTGGTTGATGCAGGCGATGGCGGCAATCACGTCTGGGCCGAACGCTTTGACCGCGAATTATCTGATATATTTGAAGTCCAAGACGAAGTTTCGCGGCGTGTAGTGGAAGCTATTACGGGCAGGCTTACAACTGGCCCGGTTTTTGAGAAATACCGTACATCGAACATTGAGGCGTATGATCTTTGCGTGAAGTCACGTGGGCAGTGGCTGGTTTCGAAATCTGCAAGCCAATTGGCCTGCGTAAATCTTCAAAAAGCAATTGCACTGGATCCGGCTTACGCCGAAGCACACTATGAACTCGCAATAGTTCACGTGTTTTTGGGAGTTCACTATGGTGATGGCGGCGGTGATCACCTCAAGACTGCGCTGAACCTTGTGAACAAGGCTTTGATCCTCGATCCGCGAGACCCCACCGCATACAGCTACAAAGGTTATATATTGATGTATCATCAAGAGTGGAATGAGGCAGGTCAAGCATTTGCAAAATCTCTGGAAATGAACGCCAATGATGCGGATGTGCTTGCTTCGATTGCCGATTATAAATTGCGGGTTTGCAAACTTCAAGAAGCCTTGATGCACATGTATCAGGCATTCAGGCTTAATCCACGACCACCTGTTTGGTATTATTGGACGATGGGTGAAACGCAAATTGAACTTGGCCAATACGAAGATGCGGTGAGGGCGCTGGACCGACCAGAAGTGCGCCAATCAGTTGCGCGCCGGATGCTGGCGGCTGCTCTCGCTTTAAGCGGCAGAGCAGAGCAAGCAAAAGTGGAGGCGGCATCGTTCATGGCCGAGAATCCGGACTGGACTATTTCGCAATGGACAAGTTCAGGTGCTGTTATGGACCCGTCGAGTTTGCAGGGTGTGATACAGGGCTACCGTCTCGCTGGATTGCCGGAGTGAGCATGACGAACTTTTCCGACATATCAACTGATCCGCTGTATCTTACAGCGCTTGCAAGCCTTGGCTCGAGTGTTTCGGCCAAATTCACGGCGACGTTGGTCAATAACAGTATCGCGGTTTTGCCATTCGTCGACATGAGCGGGGAGGTTGGCCATGAACATTTTACTGACGGCCTGACGGAAGATATCATCACTGACCTCTCCAACGTGCCCGGCTTTTTTGTGATCGCCCTTAATTCTTTGTTTGACTACAAGGGCAAACCCACTGATGTGCGGCTGGTGGCGATTGATTTTGTTGTTAAATATATTCTCGATGGCTGTGCACGGCGCGCCGGGCAACGTCTGCGCATCAACGTGCAGTTGATTGATGCAGGCGATGGCGGCAACCACATTTGGGCCGAAAGGTTTGATC
>JANNFZ010000009.1:0-7023 GCA_031380375.1 Hyphomicrobiales bacterium | reverse complement strand
CGACGATGAGCAATGGCTGTCACTGCGCTATGATTTGACGGCACCACTGGCCCGCTACGTTGCCGAGAATTTTCAGAGCCTGCCCACACCCTACCGCAGCTATCGCCAGGGCTGGGTGTTCCGCAATGAAAAGCCTGGCCCCGGTCGCTACCGTCAATTCATGCAGTTCGATGCTGACACTGTTGGCTCCGCCTCCCCCGCCGCCGACGCCGAAGTCTGCATGATGGCAGCGGATACGATGGAAGCCTTGGGCATCCCGCGTGGGTCTTATGTGATGAAGTTCAGTTCGCGCAGGTTACTTGAGGGGGTAAAGGACGCGATTCCGGAGCTAAGGCAAGCTGATAATTCAAGATGGCTATCCGTACTCAGGGCAATTGATAAATTAGACCGCGTAGGTGTTGAGGGCGTACGCCAACTCTTGGGAATTGGGCGCAAAGACGACAGCGGAGACTTCACCAAAGGTGCAGAACTCAGTGAAACTGCGAATGCTGCAATAGTGAGCGTCCTTACATATGGTCATGTTATTGGCGCAGGCGGGGGCCACTATGAAATCAAGGGAAGCCCCGCCACTATAAGTACGTTGAATCCCAATTTGGATGCTATCGTCGGATTACGCCCGCTATTTCCCAACTCTGCGATATTCCAATCTTCTCTTGATGAATTGGCAGACATCGGGAAATTTCTTTACACATGCGGCTTTGAGAGAGATCGGGTAAAATTTGATCCGACGGTCGTCCGTGGCCTTGAATACTACACCGGTCCCGTCTTTGAATGTGAATTGTTGATGGAGACGAAGGACGAGGACGGTAAGCCCGTGCGCTTCGGTTCCGTCGGCGGTGGAGGGCGCTATGATGATTTGGTGGCGCGTTTCACCGGACAGAAGGTTCCGGCCACCGGATTTTCCATCGGCGTGTCACGTCTCTATTCCGCACTGAAACTCGTGGGCCAGACGCAAGAAGCAAAAACCTTGGCACCCGTTGTGGTCACCGTCATGGACAAGGAACGCCAGGGCGATTATTGGCGCATGGTGCAATCATTGCGCAAAGCCGGCATCCGCGCCGAAATTTATGTTGGTACATCCAACATGCAAAAGCAGATGAAATATGCCGATAGGCGGGGCGCTCCCCTTGTCATCATCCAAGGCGGCGATGAGAAGGCCAAGGGCGAAGTGCTGATCAAGGATCTGCGTTTGGGGTCCGAGCTTGCAGCAGGCATTGCATCGCGCGAAGAATATGCCAGCCAGAGATTGGCGCAATTCTCCGTGCCCGAGGCTGATCTTGTTGCCGCCGTGAAAAAGGCGCTTGGCTGACCATGGCGGGGCGCTCGTCCAGTGAACGCGAGGCGCTGGCCCGCCAGAACGCCGCCATCATGGCGGTGTTCGAACGTGCAGGATTCGATCACATCGCCCCCGACATCATCCAGCCCGCCGATATTTTTCTCGAACGCTCCGGCGAGGACATCCGCGCCCGCACCTTCGTGTTCAACGATCCCGACGGCAATGAACTTTGTCTGCGCCCCGATCTCACAGTGCCGGCCTGCCGCTATCACCTCAGCCACGCCAAGAACCCCGCAAGCGAAGCGCGCTATTGTTATCTGGGCCACGCCTTCCGTTTTCCTGGTGAACGCCTGTCGCCCCAGGAATTCACCCAGGCTGGGCTTGAGTGGTTCGGCGGCAGCGACCCCATTGCCGAGGAAGCCCGCATCCTGAAACTGGCAACCAGTGCTCTCGATGTGGCGGGGCTCACGCAATATGCCGTGAAGATCGGCGACCTCGGCCTGTTCGGAAGCCTGCTCGATGACATGTCCATGCCGGAGCGCTGGCGCAGGCGCTTGCGCCACCAGTTCTGGCGGCCACAGGCGTTCCATGATTTGCTGACTACATTTTCAAATCCAAACACCAAGCGCCGCACCGGTATTTCCGCCCATGTTGATCTTTTGGACAATCACGCGCCACTTGCGGCAGCCGAAGCTGCATTGCGCCAGAACAACTTGACACTGGTGGGCAATCGCACGCTCGACGATATTGCCGCCCGCCTTGCTGAAAAATTCGCCGACCGTTCGGAAGCGCCTCTCTCTGCCGATATGGTCGCAACCATCGACCATTACCTTTCGATAAAGGGCAAGCTCAGCGAAACGGCAGCGCAACTCCGTGCCCTCAGCGCGACGCCGAACTTCACTACCGCTGTTGATGTCTTCGAAGCCCGCATTGCCGCCCTCGAAGACCAGGGACTGAACCCCCGGCGCTTTCACTTCGATGCAAATTTCGGCCGCGATCTCGAATATTACACAGGCTTTGTTTTCCAGATTGAAGCCAATGCCGGCAACCATATGGTGTCACTGGCGGGTGGCGGGCGCTATGATGATTTGCTCTCCGACCTTGGTGCGCCAATGCGGGTGCCCGCTGTCGGCTGCGCCATTCACGCTGAGCGCGTGAAGGCGGTGCTGGCATGGTAACACTTGGCATCCCCTCGAAGGGCCGCTTGATGGATGCAACGGCAGAGCTTTTTGCAAAAGCAGGTCACGCCATCACGCGCAGCAGCACCGAGCGCGGCTATCGCGGGACGTTGCACAATCTCGCCGGCATTGAAGTTGCATTTCTCTCGGCCTCGGAAATCGCCAGCAATTTGAAGTCCGGAAAAATCGATCTCGGTGTCACGGGTGAGGATTTGCTGCGGGAAACCATCGCGCCAACCGATGGCACTGTTGAAGTCCTGGCGCGCTTCGGCTTTGGCCCTGCCAATGTTGTCGTGGCCGTGCCGCAATGCTGGCTTGATGTGGCAACCATGGCCGATCTGGATGACGTGGCCGAGCAATTTTATCGCAGCAATGGCCAGCGCATCCGCGTCGCCACAAAATACCGAAACCTCACAAGGCGGTTCTTTGCCGACAAGGGTGTGGCTGGCTACCGCATCGTTGAAAGTGCCGGGGCCACGGAAGGTGCGCCCGCCGCAGGCACGGCGGAATTGATCGTCGATATCACCACGACCGGGACCACGCTCGCTGCAAACCAACTCAAGGTGCTCGATGATGGCCTCGTTCTCGAAAGCACCGCCGTGCTGGCGGGCCGGACGGACACAAAAGCCAATCCATCCGTGATGCACCTTGTGCAGGCGCTGCAAAAAACCCTGTGATCTTGCGCCGCTGGTGCGCTCGCGCGATTTAAGGCAAGCTCCGCCGTCAACATGCCCAATTCGCTGCGACCCAAAACGGCCACGGTATTCGCCGAAGGCTATAATCTTCAAACACTGCGCAAGGATGCCGTGGCGGGCCTCACCGTCGCCATCGTGGCCCTGCCCCTGTCCATGGCCATTGCCATTGCCTCCCATGCGCCACCATCCGCCGGGCTTGTGACGGCGATTGTCGGCGGCTTTCTTATTTCGCTGCTTGGCGGCAGCCGGTTCCAGATCGGCGGGCCGGCCGGTGCCTTCATCGTTCTTGTGTCCACGATCAACGACACCCACGGCTTCGACGGCTTGCTGCTGGCGACGCTGATGGCAGGCGCGCTGATGGTGTTGGGCGGGGTCTTGCGCCTTGGCACGCTGGTGCGCCGCGTGCCCCATGCCGTGACGGTTGGCTTTACGGCAGGCATTGCCGTCATCATTTTTGCCAGCCAGATCCATGATCTCCTTGGCCTTGCATTGCCCGGACGGGAGCCCGCAGCTTTGATCGAAAAATCGCAAGTGCTGTGGGCTGCATTGGCAAGTTTCAGCCCTGCCGCATTTGCCGTTGCACTCCTGACCATCGCCCTGATCCTCATTAGCCGAAGGATCGATGAACGCCTGCCCGCCCTGCTCATTGCCGTGGTGACCGCAAGCCTGGCGGCACTTCTGTTGGGCCTCGATGTTGAAACCATCGGCCAGCGCTTCGGCAATATTCCAGCGACTTTGCCCTGGCCTTCATTGCCACAGGTGAGCGGTGAAAGAATTTGGGTGCTCTTGCCCTCGGCCCTGTCGCTTGCGGTGCTGGGCAGCATTGAATCGCTTCTTTCCGCCGTGGTGGCTGACGGCATGAGCGGCCGGCGGCACCGCTCCAATGCCGAACTGGTGGCGCAAGGGATGGCCAACATGGTGGTACCTTTGTTCGGCGGCATCACCGCCACGGGCACCATTGCCCGCACCGCCACCAATATCCGCGCCGGTGCCCAAAGCCCGGTCGCCGGCATGTTGCATGCGGTTTTCCTGCTGGCTTTCATGATGCTGGCGGCACCATTGCTGTTGCATATACCGCTTGCCGCTTTGGCCGGCATTCTTGCAGTGGTGTGCTGGGCCATGGCGGGCTGGGCGGAATTGCGCCAGGCCCGCGGCCTTGCGGCAATCAGTGTCATTCTCGTGACGTTCCTGGTGACGATTTTCCACGATCTGATTTCAGGCATTGCCGCAGGCATCGTGTTGTCGCTGGCCTTTAACTTTTTGGCGGGCCGCGCCAAGACTTCTCCTTGATTATGCCGAAGTGAGGCACTAGCCCTTGTGTTTCGGGGGCCAGATTCGGAGTTTCAACATGCGCATTTTGCTGGCGGCAGCGACCTTGAGCCTTGCTCTTTCTTCGCCAAGTCTGGCCGAAACCTGCGGCAATACCGGGGCAGGCTTTGACGGCTATATCGCTGCCGTCAAGGCCGAGGCCAAGGCGGCAGGTGTCACCAAGCGCTCCATCGCCGTGCTTGATACCGTCAACTATGACAGCTCCGTCATCAAGCGCGACCGCTCGCAGAATATTTTCTCTGACAGTTTTCTCGCCTTCCAGGCCAAGATGATATCCAACAACCGCCTGAAGACTGGCCAGGCTATGGTGCAAAAACACAAGGCGCTGTTTGACCGCGTATACAAGGACTATGGCGTGCCTGCCCCGGTGATCACCGCCTTCTGGGCGCTGGAAACCGATTTTGGTGCCACCACAGGCAACTTCAACACCATCCAGGCCCTTGCCACGCTTGGCTGGGATTGCCGCCGCCCGGAAAAATTCCGCCCCCAGCTCATTGCTTCCTTACAGCTTCTCGACAGGGGCGATCTGTCACTCGAAGAATTCAAGGGGGCTTGGGCGGGTGAAATCGGCCAGACGCAGTTCATGGCCTATGACTATAACGAAAGTTCCGTCGATTATGACGGCGATGGCCGCCGCGATTTGCGCAATTCCGTTCCCGATGTTTTGGCCTCCACCGCCAACCTTTTGCGCAAGCACGGCTGGCAGGCGGGACAGCCTTGGTTGCAGGAGGTTTCAGTTCCGGAAGAAATGCCTTGGGAAGAAGCTGACATCGCCATTCAACATCCGCGCTCGCAATGGGCCAAGTGGGGTGTCAAGGCTGCGGGCAGCGGAACACTCAAGGCTGACAAGATGCCGGCCTCGCTGCTGTTGCCCATGGGTCGCAATGGTCCGGCCTTTTTGGCCTATGAGAACTTCACCACCGCCTATCTGAAATGGAATGAAAGCCTCGTCTACTCCACCACGGCGGCCTATCTCGCCACCCGCATTGCTGGTGCCCCTGTCGTAAGCAAGGGCCGCGCCCCTGTGACCGCGCCAAGCTACGACGAGGTGGTTAACCTGCAAAACAAGTTGGCGGCCCTCGGCTATGACGTTGGCAAGATCGACGGCAAGATCGGCAAGGGCACGCGTTCCGCCGTCAAGGACCAACAGATGAAACTCGGCTTGCCGGCGGATTCCTATCCGACGGCCGATGTCATTGCGAAGGTTGGTGGCAAAAAGTCCGGAAAAAAGGCCAAACCAGCTGTCCAGCCGGAAGATTCTGAGCAACCCGAAGGAAATAACCTATATTGAAGTTGGAAAATCGCCAATAATAGGATTTATCCTTGAGATTTGATGTGTTTTGTGCCAATCCGATCCTATGGATATCGTGGCACAAACATTTCTCAATGACATCGACCTCTATCTGGATCGAAACGGTCTCGAACCATCGGCCTTCGGCAAACTGGCGCTGGGTGACCCAAATTTTATTTTTGACCTGAAGAAGGGCCGCTCACCTTCGACCCGCACCATGGAAAAAGTCCGCGCCTTTATGGCGATGCAAGCGCCTGCTGCAACGGCAGTGCGCGCACCTGTTGCAAGACCCGCCACTGGCTTCACCCATCTCGACAAGCTCGAGGCCGAATCCATTCACATCATCCGCGAGGTGGCCGCAGAATGTGAAAAGCCGGTGATGCTCTATTCGATCGGCAAGGATTCAGGCGTCATGCTGCATCTCGCCATGAAGGCTTTCTATCCGGCAAAGCCGCCCTTCCCGCTCATGCATGTCGATACCCGCTGGAAGTTCCGCGACATGTACAAGCTCCGCGACGCGACAGCGGCCAAGCTCGGCATGGAATTGATCGTCCACATCAATCCCGAAGGCATCGAGAAGGACATCAATCCCTTCGACCATGGCTCGTCGCTGCACACCCACATCATGAAGACCGAAGGCTTGAAACAGGCCCTCGAAAAATATGGTTTCGATGCCGCCTTTGGTGGAGCCCGCCGCGACGAGGAAAAGTCGAGAGCCAAAGAGCGCATCTTCTCGTTCCGCGATTCACGTCACCGCTGGGATCCCAAGAACCAGCGCCCGGAATTGTGGAATGTCTACAATGCCCGCAAACACAAGGGTGAATCGATCCGCGTTTTCCCGCTCTCCAACTGGACCGAATTGGACATCTGGCAATATATCCACCGCGAAAATATCGAGATCGTGCCTTTGTATTTTGCCAAGGAGCGCCCAATCGTCTGGCGCGACGGCCAGATCATCATGGTCGATGACGATCGCATGCGGCTGTTGCCGGGGGAAAAACCGGAAATGCGCAAGGTGCGTTTCCGCACGCTGGGTTGCTATCCCTTGACCGGTGGTATCGACAGCACTGCCGAAACGCTTCTCGATATTGTCGAGGAGATGCTTATGGCGACGTCCTCCGAACGCCAGGGCCGCGTCATCGACAAGGACCAATCCGCTTCCATGGAAAAGAAAAAGCAGGAGGGATACTTCTGATGGCCCGCTATGTGGAATTCCAGGGCGGCGACGTCGAATCATTTCTGCAAACACAGGAA
>JANNFZ010000002.1:0-2790 GCA_031380375.1 Hyphomicrobiales bacterium | reverse complement strand
GTGCGATTGGTCAATCATGTAGGCGGGTGCGAAGCCCTTGGCTCCCCGCATTTCGGCATCGACCAATTCATTGAACACCAGAAACAGGCGGAAGGGGTCGATGGCGCCGGAATCGAGATCATCGTCGCCGTATTTTGAATCATTGAAATGGAAACCGGCCAGACGTTGCGCGTGAACGAGGCGCGCAACAATTTGCTCGATGTTGGTGTTGGGAGCGTGGTGGCCAAGATCGACAAGGCACTTCGCTTGGGGCCCCAGTTCCTGGGCGGCCAGCAGGCTTGAGCCCCAGTCGGAAATCACCGTGGAATAGAAGGCGGGCTCATACATCTTGTGTTCAAGGAAGAGCAGCCAATCCTTGGGCAATTCGGCGTAGATGGCGCGACAGGCTTCGAGATAATTCTCGAACATTTTGGTGAGGCTTTGCTGGCCCGGAAAATTGGTGCCGTCGGCAATCCACACAGTCAGCGCGCGCGAGCCAAGCTGGCGGCCGATCTCGATACATTCAATGTTGTGTTCGATGGCTTGGCTGCGCGTGGCCTTGTCGGCATGGGCGAGCGAGCCGAACTTGTAGGAGTGGGCTTGGTCTTTCTGGTCCTGGAAAGTGTTGGAATTCACCGCATCGAAGCCCAGCGAAAATTGCGCCGCTTCCTGGCGGAGCGCGTTGTAGTCGGACACCTTGTCCCAGGGAAAATGCGGCGAGACATTGTCGGTTGAGCGGGTCAATTGCTGGATGACGCCGCAATCCTCAAGCTTGTCATGGATGTGACGGGGCTCGCCGGGGCCCGGAAAGCGGGCAAAGCGCGTGCCGCCTGTGCCGACACCCCATGTCGGCACGGCGACGGAAAAACCCATGGCGCGGGTGACCATGGCTTCAATGGCAATGCCGCGCCGTCCAAGCTGGCGGCCGAGGTTTGCGAAATCATCGGCATGGGCCGTGGCTGCCTTGTGGTTTTCGGACGCAATCAAATCAGCGGAAATGGCGAAGGACATGATTACCTCGTGAAGGACGCGAGGTGGCCCGCATCAACATTGAGAATATTGCCGGTGGACTTGAACGACTGGTCGCCGGCAAAGAAGAACACGGCCTCGGCAATGTCCTCAGGGAAGACTGAGCGCTGCAACAGTGATCGCTTGCGGTAGTGTTCCTCCAACTCATCAGGCTTGATCTTGAGGCTTTCGGCGCGGCTCTTGCGGAAGCCTTCCGACATGATTTTGGAACCGCGCAGCACGGCATCGGGATTGACGGTGTTGACGCGGATGCCATGGGCTGCACCTTCCGCCGCGAGCACGCGGGCCATGTGGATTTCGGCGGCCTTCATGGCGCCATAGGCAGAAGTGCCAGGGGACGCCACCATGCCGTTCTTGGAGGCGATGTAGATCATCGAGCCACCATTGTTCTGGCGCTTCAGGATGCGGAAGCCTTCGCGGCCCACCAGGAAATAGCCCGTGCCGAGAATGGCCATCTGCTTGTTCCAGACCTCAAGCGTGGTTTCGTCGGCGGGGGCCGGGATGGCGATGCCGGCATTGTTGACGACGATATCGAGGCCACCGAACAACGCCACCGTTTCGGCAAAGCCCGCAATGACGGCGGCCTCGCTCGTCACATCCATATGGATGGTTGCGACATTGTCCTTGCCGTAAACTTTTGAAAGCTGTGTTGCCGCCTCTGCCATGTTGCTGCGGTCAATATCGGCGATGGCGACACAGGCACCTTCAGCCAAAAGTTTTTGCGCGATGGCAAGGCCAATGCCGCTTGCCGCACCGGTGACAAGGGCGACGCGGCCCTGCAAGGGCTTTGGTTTTGGCATGCGTGAAAGTTTTGCTTCCTCAAGCAACCAGTATTCGATGTTGAAAGCTTCCTGCTCGGGCAAGCCCTGGTATTGCGACACGCCGGAACTGCCACGCATGACATTGATGGCATTGACATAGAATTCCGAGGCAATGCGCGCCGTCGCCTTGTCCTTGGCGAAGGACAACATGCCAACGCGGGGCACCAGATAGATGACGGCATTGGCGTCGCGGATGGCAGGCGAGTCCGGGTGTTTGCAGCGATTGTAGTAGGCCTTGTAGTCCTTGGTATAGTCTTCGATGAGTTTGTCGAGGGTCGTGGCATCGGCATCATGGGGCACGATAAGCGGCCGGATTTTGGTGCGCAGGAAATGATCGGGGCAGGATGTACCCAAGGGTGCAAGGTCGGCGAGGGCTTTTGAATTCACAAATTCCAGAACCTCTGGCGCGTCGCTGAAATGACCGGCCTTCATTTCATGTTTTGAAATGCGGCCGCGAATTTCCGGCATCAAGCGGAGCGCCACGGCTTTCCGTTCGGCAGCGCCAAGGGATTCGACGGCGGTGCCTTTGAACACCGGCTTCTTGACATTTTTGTCGAGCCAGGCGGCCGCGACATTGATGATGCGAAGCGTGGTGTCATAACAGGACTTTGCTGTCGCACCCCAGGTGAAGAGGCCGTGGCTTCCGAGCACCACGCCCACAAGTTTCGGATTGGCGGCGGCCATGCTGCCAAGCTTGATGCCAAGATCAATGCCGGGACGCTGCCAGGGCAGATAGCCCATCTCCGGCCCAAAAATATCGCGCGTGAGTTTTTCCGAATCCTTCGCCGCTGCGATGGCAATAACGGCATCGGAATGCACGTGGTCGACGTGGGCGTGCGGCACGTAGCCGTGCAAACACGTGTCGATTGAGGGCGCCCGTGGGTTGAGATCGAAGATGCAGTGATTGAGCGCGTGGACCATGGCGTCTTCCTGGTCGCGGCCCTTGTAGAGGGATTTGAGC
>JANNFZ010000580.1:0-1573 GCA_031380375.1 Hyphomicrobiales bacterium | reverse complement strand
CCGTTGCCAACAATGGTCCGCGATACGCTGGCTGCGTAATTGCCGCCGATGCCACCAAACTGCAATGTCGGCGTGATGACCAGCACCATGTCTTTCAGGACATCGTCCTTCTGGATCGCCTCCATGATCTTTAGGTAGTCGGCAATTCCGTAAGCGGTAGGGTTGCCGCTGCCATAGAGGTAGAAATCGCGGTGCTGGATCTGCAGGTGCCCACCGGTTTGCACATACTCCGTGTGCATGGTGTAGTTGATATTGGTGCTGTAGCCACCGAACAACAGTATCGAAGCCGACCCGATCGCCATGGCCAACAGCGTCGCGATGGAGCGGCGGCGATTGCGCAACAGGTTACGCAATGCCAGATTGAGCGTCATCATCATGGGCTTTTCTCCCCGTCTCGCCACACCTCCTGGATCAAGCCGTCCTTCAGGACGATCGTGTCGTCCGCCGCCTTGATCACTTCCGGATCATGCGAGGAGAAGATGAATGAAATGCCGTATTCGTCGACCATGCGGCGCATCAGCGCCAGAATTGTTGCACCGGTGTGGCTGTCCAGATTCGCGGTCGGCTCGTCGGCAATCACAATCTTCGGCTTTCGGGCGAGCGCCCGTGCGATGGCAACCCGTTGACGCTGCCCGCCAGAGAGTTGGCCCGGCAGGTTCTTGGCACGGTCAGCCAACCCAACCGCCTTCAGCAGGCGGGGAACCAGTTTGCCCCGCTGAGACGGCGTCGCGCCGGCAAGGAGCAGCGGGTATTCAACGTTTTCATAGGCTGACAGGACCGGCAGCAGGTTAAAGTTCTGGAAGATGAAGCCAATATTCTTCGCGCGAAAATCCGACAAAACGTCATCGGCCATCTCCGCCACCTTGGCATCCGCAACCATAATTTCGCCCTTGTCCGGCTTGTCGATGCACCCCAGCATGTTCAGGAGCGTCGTCTTGCCACTGCCGGACGGACCGAGAAGAACCGTGAACTTGGCGTGCCGCACCATGATGTCTACGCCTCTGATAACAGGCACCTCGACGGCATCCATCTGGTAAGTCTTGAAAACCTGGGTAAGCTTCGCCACCGGACGGTGGTCTGCCACTACGACGGGCGCTTCTTCGTCACTGATCTCGTCGCTCATGTCCAGCCCCGCTTAGATCTGACCCAGAATGTATGGCGATAAGCCATCGATGTCGGGCACCAGCATATTCAGCCAAGACTGACCGGCACCTAAACCTTTACCAATTATGACGGCAATTTGGCGCGCAGCAGAGGCTGGCTGGCACCCTTTGGAACATATGTGCGCCCAGCAGACGCTTCAGGCGAACATGCCCGCTCAGACGACGACTCGACCTGTCCGGCACCGCCGTTCACTCCCATCTGTCCTGATTCGCCGCCCAGTGATACACCGAATTGACTTCGCTTCAGCTCAAGCTCCCCGGGTATCAGTTACGATAGCTGCGCAACTTCCGGCAATTTGATCGCCCGCCCGACCCCCCTGTCGTCCACCGACGCTGACAACGAAATGCCCCGTGAGGCATCCAGCCGGGAGTATGCTGCGCGCCTTTTGATAGCGCCAGCGGCGCTGATG
>JANNFZ010000577.1:0-7933 GCA_031380375.1 Hyphomicrobiales bacterium | reverse complement strand
CCTTCCGTGATTCAGGTGCGGCGCGCGTTGCTGTTCTTGATGTGGACTTTCATCATGGCAATGGCACGCAGGATATATTTTATGACCGAGACGATGTGTTGTTTTGTTCGCTGCATGGGGAACCGGAAACGGCGTACCCTTATTTCCTTGGCTTCAAGGATGAGACTGGTGCGGGCAAGGGTGAAGGTTTCAATTTCAACTATCCGCTGCCGGAAGGATGCAGTTATGAAAACTGGAGCAAGGCGTTGGGCCTTGCATGCAGGAAAATAAGATCTTTCTCTCCCGACGTGCTCGTGGTTTCTCTTGGGGTCGATACCTACGAAAAGGACCCCATCAGCTATTTCAAATTGAAGTCGGCGGACTTTCGCGATTATGGGGCGCGCATTGCAAAATTGAAGCTGCCCACCCTTTTCGTGATGGAAGGGGGCTATGCTATCGAGGCCATCGGGGTGAACACGGTAAATGTGCTGGAAGGCTTCCTGAATGCGTGACCCGCGCTATGATGTGCTTTTCGAGCCGGTCAAAATTGGGCCGGTGACGGCGAAGAACCGTTTTTATCAGGTTCCCCATTGCAACGGCGGCGGTTACCGCGACCCATCGGCTGCGGCTGAAATGCGCCGAGTGAAGTCGGAAGGGGGCTGGGGAGTGATTTTCACCGAGCAGGTGGAAATTCATCATAGTTCCGAGATTACGCCTTTCATTGAACTGCGCATCTGGGATGAGGACGACATGCCGGGGCTTTGCAAGATGGCCGATGCCATTCACTCCAACGGGGCGCTGGCTGGCATTGAGCTGGCCTATAGCGGGGCCAATGGCCCCAATCTTTATACCCGTGAAGTTCCGATGGGGCCGATGCACAGTCCCATTCTGACCTTTACCAGTGATCCGGTGCAGGCGCGCGCCATGGACAAACAGGATATCCGCAATCTCCGGCACTGGCACAAGCTGGCGTATAAACGGGCAAAACGCGCGGGCTATGATATTCTCTGCCTCTATGGCGCCCATGGCTTTGGCGCATCCAGCATTTTCTGTCGCCGCGCACCAATCAGCGCGCCGATGAATACGGCGGATCGCTGCAAAACCGCGCGCGGCTGCTGAAGGAACTGATTTCAGATGCGCGTGATGAAGTGGGCGATACTTGCGCCATCGCGGTCAGGCTGTCGCTCGACGAGATGGCAGGCGAGCAGGGCTTCTCCAATGGCCAGTTGCGTGATCTGGTGGCGATGCATGCGGAGCTGCCGGACATCTGGGATTTTGCCCACGGCACCTGGGAGGCTTGTTCCGGCACATCGCGTTTTACTGAGGAAGCAAGCCAGGAAAACCTGATCCGGGGCCTGAAACAATTGACACCAAAGCCCGTTGTCGGCGTTGGGCGCTTTACGTCAGCCGACCAAATGGTGCGCCAGGTGAAACAGGGGCTGATGGATTTCATTGGTGCTGCCAGGCCCTCCATTGCCGATCCGTTCCTGCCCAAAAAAATCGACGAGGGACGCATCGAGGACATCCGCGAATGCATCGGCTGCAACATCTGCGTGACCGGCGACATGACCATGGGCCTGTCACGGTGCACGCAAAATTCCTCGTTCATGGAGGAGTGGCGCAAAGGCTGGCATCCCGAACGCATGCGAAAAGCGGCACCCAAGAAAACCGTGCTGGTGGTGGGGGCTGGTCCTGCGGGATTGTCGGCGGCGCATCGCCTGGGGCTGCGCGGTTATGACGTGGCGCTTGCCGAGGCGCGCACCGAACTCGGCGGGCGCGTGGCACTGGAAAGCCGCTTGCCCGGACTTTCGGCCTGGGCGCGGGTTCGTGACTATCGCATGGGGCAAATTGCCAAGATGAACAATGTCGCCACCTATCTCGACTCTGCAATGACAGCAGGTGACGTGCTGGATTTTGGCGCTTCGCATATTTGCATCGCCACTGGTGCGCGATGGCGGCGTGATGGTGTGGCGCGATATCATCTGAAACCGCTTGATATCGCCGCCGCACTTCCGGTCTTCACCCCCGATGACATGATGGCGGGGGCAAAGCCCAAAGGCCGCGTGCTGATCTATGATGATGACCACTATTACATGGGCAGCGTGATGGCTGAGCTTCTGGTGAAGCAGGGATGCGCGGTGACGCTGGTGACGCCCGCTGCATTGGCTTCGGCATGGACGGTCAATACGCTGGAGCAGGGAATGATCCAGCGGCGGCTTCTTGAGCGCGGCGTTGATGTGCGGGTGACGCGGGCACTGGTGCGGGCCGCTGAAAAGTGTTCCGTCATCGCCTGCACCTATACGGGACGCGAAGAAGTACTGGCCTTTGACGCGCTTTTGCTGGTCACGGCGCGGCTTCCAGTGGATGATCTTTATCAGGAACTGCTGCTCCGCAAATCTGCTTTCGCCGATCATGGCATTGACAGCTTGCAGGTCATAGGTGATGCGGAAGCGCCATCGTCAGCCATCGCCTGGTCCACCTATGCCGGCCATCGCTATGCCGAGGAACTGGACGAGCCAGTACAACGTGATGCGCCGCCGTTCCGCCGGGAGATTGCGGAATTGGCGCGGGACTAAATTCGCGGTCTGGTTTTCCGGCTGGTGAACCAGCCACCCATGGCCTGCTCATAGGCAAGCGCTGCCTTGAAGACCCGCGCATCATCAAAGCTGCGGCCGACGATCTGAATGCCGGTGGGCACGCCTGTTGATGCGAACCCCGATGGCACGGACATCACCGGGCAATTGTGCAGCATGTTGAACTGGTGCGTCATGATCCAGCCGAACTCGGCATCGGCCTTGATGTCATTGACGGTGAAATTTTCATCCCAGGGATCATGTTCGGCCCTCACTCCAGGTGCATTGTTGGTGGGGCAAATGAAAACGTCATGCTTGGCGAGGACCGGGCCAAGAGTTTGATACATGCGGTGGGTTCGCTCCCACGGCCTGTGGACATCATCAAGAGTTGAGGTCCGTTCAATGGTATCGGCGAATTTCAGGGCATAGTCCGTCATCAGGTGGGCGTGCATTTTACGGTGCCAGATGGTCTGCCGTCCGAAATGCATGGTATTGTACCAATGTGCACAGTCGTGGTCAGTGGTGGCACTCCAGCCAAGTTCGACTTCCTCGACATTTGCGCCAAGATCGCGGAAGGCATCAACCGCCACAAGCGTGTTGCGCGCAACGTCGGGATCGACATTCACATAGCCGAAGTCGATTGAATAGGCGATCTTCATGCCCTTTATCGATTGGGGCTTCACCGGCAATTTGATCCGTGCACGGAGTGAATCATGGTCAAGCGGATGCGGACCAGAGGTCACGTTCTGCATCAATGCGGCATCCGCCACCGTCCGCGTCATGGGACCACAATGATTGAAGCGGTCGAAATTGCTAGGCGGACCATCGGGGTTTCGGCCATGGGGCGGCTTGAAGCCGACAACACCGCAGCAGGCTGCGGGTATGCGGATGGAGCCGGCAATGTCGGTGCCGGTGGCCAGTGTCGTGAGTCCAGCCGCAAGTGCTGCACCGGAACCACCGGAGGAGCCGCCCGGCCCCCAGGCGAGGTTCCAGGGATTGCGTGTCACACCCCAGATGCGGGAATGGGTCACACCCGACAGGCAAAATTCCGGTGTCGTGGTCCGGGCGAAGATGATGGCCCCGGCTTTCTCAAGCCTTTCGATCATCGGATCGGAGTGATCGTCGATCGAATCCTTGAAAATCAGTGAACCGTGGGTGGTGCGCTTGCCCGCGACCCGCTGGGCATCCTTGACGGCAAGTGGAAGACCTTCGAGGCTGCGGGGCTTTGCGCTGCGTTTTGCATAAAGGACATCAGCTGCTTTGGCCTTGGCCATGGCCTCATCCCAGTATTGATCGGCAAAGCAGTTGATCTTGCCATTCCCCTTCGTCGCGCGGGCCTGCAAAGCCGCCAACAGTTCCGACGGCTTCAGTTTCCGGGATTTGAAAAGCCTGAGCGCCTCTGTGGCAGAGACATGGCAGAGATCATCATCGGTCGTCTTGACGGTCATGGACAGAAGCCCTTTGCATTTGTAGAGGGAGCACAGCGAACAATCGGGAGAATGTCCATGGGACGGCTGGAAGGCAAGACGGCATTAGTGACATCGGCGGGCCAGGGCATTGGCCGGGCCACGGTTCTGGCCATGGTGGCCGAGGGTGCCAAGGTTATCGCCACCGACATCCGTGAAGACACGCTTGCGGCACTCGCCAAGGAGAGCACGGCCATAGCCACCATGCTTTTGGATGTGACCAAGCAGGACCAGGTGGACAAGATCGCCGCTGCCATCCCCGCCCCCGATGTGCTGTTTAATTGTTCAGGCTATGTCCATTCCGGCACCATTCTTGATGTGGTGGACAAGGATTGGGACTTTGCCTTTGAGATCAATGTCAGGGCGCATTACCGATTGATGCGTGCGTTCACCCAAGGCTGGCTCGACAAGGGCAAGGCCAGCGTCATCAACATGGCATCACTTGCCTCTTCGGTGAAAGGGGTTCCCAACCGCTTCCTCTATGGTACCACCAAGGCCGCCGTCATCGGCATGACCAAGGCCATGGCAGCCGACTATTTGACCAAAGGCATTCGCGTCAATGCCATCTGCCCGGGTACCGTCGATACACCTTCCCTCCATGACCGCATGCGCGACACGGGCGACTATGAAAAGGCCAGGGCCGCATTTATCGGGCGGCAACCCATGGGCCGCCTCGGCACGGCAGCAGAAATTGCTGCCCTGGTGGTTTATCTGGCAAGTGATGAAAGCGCGTTCATCACCGGCCAAGCCATCAATATCGATGGCGGTTGGTCGGTCTAAAGCGTCGCAAAGGCCCCTTGGCAAGCTAGGTCAAGGATGCCTAGTATGTAAGCTTCTTAGGTGCCCGACAGAGGTGCCGGGAAGCACGGCTAGGGAGACAACATTTTGGGTTCAGCAGCATGCGCGATCGATGCGCGTGGCGTCAGCAAGGTGTTCAAAGGGGCAGGACAGGATGAAGTCCGGGCCCTTGATCATGTCTCTGTTGCAATCCTTGAGAACGAATTCTTCACGCTGCTTGGCCCCTCTGGCTGTGGCAAGACCACGTTGCTCCGGTTGATTGCCGGATTTGACTTCCCGACTGAAGGCGAAATTCTCCTCTACGGCGAGGACATCGCCATGCTGCCGCCGTTCAAGCGGCCGGTGAACACGGTGTTCCAGAATTACGCGCTGTTCCCGCACATGACGGTTGCACAAAACATCGGCTTTGGCCTTCAAATGCTGGGCCGGGCCAGGCATGAAATCTCAGCCCGTGTCACGGAAATGCTGAAGCTCGTTCGCATGGAGGAATTGCGCGACCGGCGGACGTCGCAGATTTCCGGTGGCCAGCAGCAACGCGTGGCGCTGGCCCGGGCGCTCGCACCCCGCCCCAAGGTGCTGCTGCTCGATGAGCCCCTGTCGGCACTCGACTACAAGCTGCGCAAGGACATGCAGATTGAACTAAAACGCCTGCAACACGAAACCGGCATCACCTTCATTTTCGTGACCCATGACCAGGAGGAAGCGCTCACCATGTCGGACCGCATCGCGGTCATGAGCAGGGGCCGCATCCTGCAGATTGGAACACCGCGTGACATCTATGACCGTCCGGCGGAACGTTTCGTCGCCAACTTCATCGGCGAGACTAATATGCTGCAGGGCAGGCTCGGCAAAGTGAAGAATGGCTTCGGGCAAGTTGTGCTGTCGTCAGGGCACAAGCTGACGGCAAGCGTGCCTGATGATCTTACGCGCAGCGGCGATGTCACGGTGGTAATCCGGCCCGAACATGCGGTGATTGCCGCAGGCGCCAAAGGTGCCGACCTCAGGGGTGAGATTGACAACATCGTGTTCTTCGGCACCGACACTCATTTCCATGTGAAGCTTGCTGACGGCACACCCTTCATGGTGCGCCAGCAGAATGTCACGAGTGCCGAGACGACCCTGAAGGCCGGAAGCAAGGTCGGCATCACCATTGCCGAAAATGCTGCCCGGGTGTTGAGGGATTGAAATGATTTCGCGGGCCGCCGAAGTTGCCGAACGTTTCCGCCGCCAGGACATTGCCACGCGCTGGTGGCTGTCGGCACCGGCGATGGTTGTTATCTTCCTTGCCGCCGTCGGCCCGCTGTTTGTGATGATCCTCTATTCGCTCATGGTGAAGGGCGACTATGGCGATGTGAAATACTGGCAATTCTCGGGCAAAGGCTGGTTCAACGTCTTCTTCTCGCAAGACATATTCGACGACACCGTGGGTTTTGCCGATGCCCATGTGGCGATCTTCTGGCGCTCGATCAGGCTTGCCGGCCTCACAACAATCGCAACACTCATCCTCGGTTTCCCGACGGCCTATTTCATTTCGACAAAGCCCGAAGGCAAGCGCGAGCTCTGGCTGTTCCTGATCACCATTCCCTTCTGGACCAACATCCTGATCCGCACCTTTGCGATCCAGGAAACCATCCGCAATGAAGGTGTTTTCAACACGCTGGTGATGAAGCTGGGACTGGTCGACAGACCCATCCAGATCATGTACACTGACACGGCAATCATGCTCGGCATGATCTATGTCTATCTGCCGCTGATGGTGCTGCCGGTTTATGCCTCGTTGGAGAAGCTGGACTTCCGCCTCGTCGAGGCGGGCTATGATCTCTATGCCACGCGTTTCCAGGTGTTGTGGCGAATAGTCCTGCCCTTGACCAAACCCGGCATCATCGCCGGATCAATCCTGGTTTTCATTCCGGCAATCGGTGCCTATGTGACACCGCGGGTTTTGGGCGGCGGCAAGAACATGATGCTTGGCAATCTCATTGACTTGCAGTTCGGGCAGGGGCGGAACTGGCCCTTGGGTGCCGCCCTATCCATCACCTTGATGGTCATCGTGACGGTGGCGCTTTTGGTCTACGTGCGCAATGCCTCGAAATCGGGAGCGGGCCATGGCCATTAGAACGCGGAAACCATTTTCCCTGCGCCGGCAAACGGGTTTTGCCAGCATTGCCATGCTGTGCTTTGCGCTGCTTTACCTGCCGATCCTCACACTTGTGGTTTTTGCCTTCAATGCCGGTGAATCCGTCGCGGTGTGGGAAGGTTTTTCCTTCCGCTGGTTCGAATCCGCCTGGCACAATGAACAAGTCCAGACGGCAGCGCTGCGCACGATCTATGTGGCGTCGGTTGCCGCAACACTGGCCGCGATCTTTGCCACCATGGCGGCCATAGCCACAACGCGCACCGCGCCCTATCGCGGGCTGACGTTCAAATATGCCTTCATCAACCAGCCCCTGATGGTGCCGGAAATTGTGACGGCGGTGGCATTGCTCATTGTCTTTTCGCGCATCAAGGTGTGGACCGGTTATCAGGGCATGGGCTACATTCTGGCGGCCCATACGGCCTTCTGCATTCCGTTTGCCTATCTGCCGATCAGGGCGCGACTGGAAAACATGGACCTGACGCTGGAGCGGGCTGCCGCCGATCTCTATGCAACACCTTGGAACACCTTCCGCCATGTCACCTTGCCATTGCTGTGGCCCGGCATTCTTGCGGGCTACATGCTGGCCTTCGTCATCTCGCTTGATGACGTGGTCATCACCGAGTTTGTGAAATCCGGCGGACAGGAGACGCTGCCCACCTATATGCTTGGGCAATTGCGCCGGGTGGTGACGCCGGAAGTGAATGCCATTTCGACGGTGTTCCTTGGCCTTTCCATTCTTATTGTGACGATTTTCTTTTTCATCAGCCGCAAACGCAACTAGAGAACACAGGGAGTAGAAAACATGAACTGGAAACTGACAACGGCAATCTTCGGATTTGCGCTCATCGCGGGGGCATCATCGGCCCAAGCTGAAGGTGAACTCAACCTCTTCAACTGGGGCAATTACACCAGTCCCGAGATGATCAAGAAGTTTGAGGACACTTACAAGATTAAGGTCAATATCACCGACTATGATTCCA
>JANNFZ010000575.1:0-5131 GCA_031380375.1 Hyphomicrobiales bacterium | reverse complement strand
TTCATTGCCAACCGGGCGGATTGGCTGGAAGCACCGCTCTATTGGCAGGGCCGGGCCAAAGAGATTGAAGACCGTCTTTCCGATGTTTTGCATGAACGGTTGACCCACCGCTTTATTGATCGCAAAACCAGTGTATTGATGCGGCGGTTGGCCAAGAAGGAAGGTTTGATGTCGAGTGTTGAAGACGATGGCGTGATTTCGGTCGAAGGCGAAGCCGTGGGCCGCATCCACGGCCTCTCGTTCATTGCCGATGCCGCCATAGCAGGGTCCGAGACGCGCATTCTGAAAGCCGCCGCCGTGCAGGCCCTGGCGAGCGAAGTTGCGGCGCGGGCAAAATCCCTGTCGTCGTCCACTGACACGGAATTGAAACTGGCGCGTTCCGGCCACATCATGTGGCAGGGTCATGCGGTGGGAAGGCTTCAAGCCGGCGACCAGCGCTTCCACCCCCGCGCCGAAGTGATCGCCGATGACGTGCTGTCACCGCCCGACCGCGAGTTGGTGCGCGAGCGCCTGCAAAAATTTGCTGACCGGACGATCACGGGTCTCATCGAGCCCTTGATGAAACTTGAATCACCTGAGGCCATGGACGGGTTGGTGCGCGGTGTGGCTTTCAGGCTCGCTGAACACTATGGTGTGTTGCCGCGTGAAGATGTGGCCGAAGATGTAAAGCTATTGTCGCAGGAAGACCGGGCAAAGTTGCGCGCCCTTGGCGTGCGCTTTGGTGCCTTCAATCTTTTTGCGCCGGCACTTCTGAAACCCGCTGCCACTGATGTGAGGCTTCTGCTGTGGTGGCTGGAAAAAGAAAAGCTCGGTGCAGCTTCCGGCGAAGTTCCTGCGGCGCCGGCCAATGGCTTGACCTCGGCACTGGTCGATGAAGGAAAGCCCGAAGGCTTTTACCGCATGTGCGGCTACCGCATTTGCGGCCCCCGGGTGGTGCGCGTTGACATGGTGGAGCGACTTTCGGATTTGATCCGCGACCGGGTGTTCTGGAAGCCGCGCATTCCTGAAGAGCTGCGGCCGCAAGGTGCAATCGAGGGCGGCGGCTTTACCGTGGTGCCCGACATGATGTCACTGGTTGGTTGTTCCGGTGAAGAGTTTGACGCCATCCTCACGAGCCTCGGCTTCCGCTCGCAAAAGCGCATGCTGCCGAAGCCGGCAACGCCCGGCGCCAAGGCCAA
Source organism: Hyphomicrobiales bacterium (assembly GCA_031380375.1). Classification (GTDB taxonomy): domain Bacteria; phylum Pseudomonadota; class Alphaproteobacteria; order Rhizobiales; family Aestuariivirgaceae; genus Aestuariivirga. The sequence goes on along the minus strand of JANNFZ010000575.1, from coordinate 3,953 downwards.
AGCAGTTGCTGTTGAAGTGACGGCTGTCGAAACTGTGGCCGAGGATGCAAGCGCTGACGTTGAAGAAGCAGCAATCGTCCGGCAAGAGATTGTTGTGGAGCTGCCGCCGGTTGATGAACCTGCCGCCGTTGTTGCCGAAGCAGTTCCGGAACTTGTCGAAACCAATGTCTGGTGGCCAAAAGACATGGGACCGTTCCGGGCACCACGCCACAGGCCGGAACAAAAACCAAGTGCCGAACAGCCGAGCAAGGAACGCCCACCACGCCATGGCAAAGGCAAGAGGCCGCCGCACAGGAGCGGCAATGGTGACGGCGAACGCCGGCGTTTTGAAAAACCAAAATTTGAAAAACCACAACGCCCGGAAAAAATTGCCGATCCCAATTCACCCTTCGCCGTGCTCGGCGCCTTGAAGGCGCAATTTGAAAAGGACAGCACCTGAGCCAACGCATCGACAAATGGTTGTGCCATGCGCGCTTTGTGAAACACCGGGCGCAAGCCCAGGCGCTGGTCGAAGGGGGCCATGTTCGCGTCAACAAAATGCGCGTGACGAAATGCAGCACGGTGCTCAAAGCCGCAGACGTACTGACGCTGGCTGTGCACGGCCGCGTGCGGGTGGTGCGGGTGCTTGACGAAGCCGAGAAGCGCGGCCCTGCAAGCCTTGCACGGCAGCTATATGAAGAGTTGCTCCTTCCGGAAAAACAGGATGCAGACCACGGGGTCGTCTGCTAGATCGCCCCAGGCCATCAGGATTACGAGCCACCCATGACCTATATCGTCACCGAGAACTGCATCAAGTGCAAGTACATGGATTGTGTTGAGGTTTGCCCCGTCGATTGTTTCTATGAGGGCGAGAACATGCTGGTGATCCACCCCGATGAGTGCATCGACTGTGGTGTTTGCGAGCCCGAATGCCCGGCCAATGCCATCAAGCCAGACACCGAGCCTGGCCTTGATTCCTGGCTCAAGCTCAACACCGAATATGCCCCGAAATGGCCCAATATCACAGTGAAGCGCGAGGCCCCCGGCGATGCCAAGGAATTTGACGGCAAGCCCGACAAATTGGCGTTATTTTCGGAAAATCCCGGCGAAGGAGATTGATATCGCTTGTGATTTTTGAATGCTGCGGTGCAGTATTGTTAACCATAAAGCCGTGCGACTGGCAGAAATGCACCGTACACGGAACAGTCTCCCTTTAAATTTCCTTAAATTCGTGCTATGGTCTCCCCATGTAGATGAATTGGGGAAGGCAAGAGGCGATCCGGGCTGTAGGGCTCGGATTTTTTCTTGCCCTTTCCCGCGCCGGAACAGACTTCCGGACCAGCAAAAAGGGCGAGCCATATGATCAAATCAGTAAAAAACAAAGCAAAAACAAAGGCTAAGCCAGTCGCTGCCAAAACCAAAGCAAAGTCCAAGGCAAAACCCGCCAAAGTGCTTGCGAAAAAGCCAGCCCCCAAGGTCCATGTGAAGCCGGTGGCCAAGGCCCCAGCAAAGACTCTGGTGAAGCCTGTGGTCAAGGCCCCGGTCAAGACGGTCGCCAAGCCTGTGGCCAAGATGCCCATGAAGCCCGTGGCGGCAAAGCCCGTTGTGGCTGCCGTCAAGCCTGCGGTTGCGGCAGCGCCTGTTGCAAAGCCCGTGGTGCAGGTGGCACCGGCACCCAGGAAGCTCACCTTCAAGATCGGTGAACTTGTGGTTTATCCGGCCCATGGGGTTGGCAGGATCTCCAACATCGAGGAGCAGGAAATCGCCGGCGTGACGCTTGAACTCTATATTGTCGATTTCGAGAAGGAGAAGCTCCGTCTCAAGGTTCCCACCAACCGCGCAGAGCAAAAAGGCATGCGCTATCTTGCCGACCGCACGATGATCGAAACCGCCATGAAGGTGATCCGCGGCCGGGCCCGAATCAAGCGCACCATGTGGTCACGCCGCGCCCAGGAATATGATGCAAAGATCAATTCCGGCGACATGATCGCCGTGTCGGAAGTGATCCGCGATCTTTACCGCTCCGAGCGCCAGCCGGAGCAGTCCTATTCCGAGCGCCAGCTTTTCGAACAGGCGCTGGCCCGCTTTGCCCGCGAATTGGCGGCGGTGCGCAAGGTTGATGAAGACCAGTGCGTGAAGGAACTCGAGGATTACCTCGCCCGCAACGCCAAGCGCCCGACAGCGACCGGCGAAAAGACCGAGGACGAGTCCGCCGAGGAAGCGGCATAAGTTTTTCCAAAACGTCTATTTGCAGCGGGCCGGTTTTCCGGCCCGTTTGCTTTTGCAGCGCCGTTTGCATGACGGCAGGCAGGCTGCCCGTGAAGCTGTGCACACGCGCAGAACAATGGCCATCTTTCCTCTCTCAAATTATTCCGGCTGATCGCGATCTGAAATTGAATTGGCGAGTACGTTCATCCCCTTTGACCGCCTCGGTCAAAGGAGATCGTGCTCTAGGCGGCAGCGTCTTTGGCGCTGCGATGTTCCCGGCGGGCGGCTTTCAGAACATCGGCCGCCGCTTCCGCGTTCATGGCGGCGATGGCAAGGCCGACAATCAGATCAGGCCAGGCGGAGACCCAGAGAAAGGCCGTCACAAGCCCCGTCGCAATGATCGCAACATTGGCGATGACATCATTGCGGGCAGAGTAAAAAGCGGCCTTGGTGAGACTTCCCTCGTGGTTGCGAAAGCGAACCAGCAAGAAAGAGCATGTGACATTGACGGCGAGTGCCCCGAATCCAGTGACGGACAGGGCGAAGGCTTCCGGTGCCACGGGGGCTTGAAACTTGCTCCACGCAGTCCAAAATGCCGCGGCGGCAGGGACCAGAAGAAGGGCCGCCAATACCATGCCCACCTGGGCACGGCGGTGGAGGCTCCAAGCGAGGCTGACAAAGATGAGACCATTTACTGCCGCGTCTTCAAGAAAATCAACGGCGTCGGCGAAGAGCGACACTGAGCCGATGTGCCGTGCAACAGTGAACTCCACAAAAAAGTAGGCAAGATTGGCGAGCCCCACGAACGCCACAGTGCGGCGGAGCGCGGATTGGCCTGGGTCTGGCGGTCTGGCCATGATTGGGAACGACTCCGGGGGGTGTTTAACCACATACTTCTTGGTGAAAAAAGTGTTGTTGGCGCTGGTTTGCAATCATTCATGCAAACGGGCTAAACTTGTCCCTTGAAACGATTTGCGGCCCGGAGGCCTGACCATGATTCCTTTTGCCATCGCCGGCATCCAGATGAACCTTGCCCATGGCTCGAATATCGAAGCCATGCGCCAGCGCATCGACTTGACCATGCATCTTTACCCCTGGGTTCAGATGGTGCTGTTCTCGGAACTCGCGGTGCACGGACCGCTGCTGCAATACGCCCAACCCTTGCCCGGCAATGTCGAGGCCGAATTCCAGGCCATGGCCGCCCGCCATAAAATCTGGCTCGTCAACGGCTCCATGTATGAACGCCGCGAGGGTGGCATCTACAACACCACGTCGGTGATCAACCCGGACGGCGAAGTGATCGGGCGCTACCGCAAAATGTTTCCATTTGTTCCTCTTGAGCAGGGGGTGCAGCCGGGCCGCGAATTTTTTGTGTTCGATATCGAGGGGGCCGGGCGCTTTGGCCTGTTGAACTGCTATGACATCTGGTTCCCGGAAACGTCACGGCAATTGATGGCCATGGGGGCGGAAGTGATCCTGCACCCGGTGATGACCCACACCATCGACCGCGATGTCGACATCGCCATCAGCCATGCGACGTCAGCGATGATGCAATGCTATGTGTTCGACGTGAACGGGCTGGGGGCCGGCGGCAATGGCCAGTCTTGCGTGTTTGACCCTTCTGGCCGGCAGATGCACATGGCGGACAATTCCGAACAGATCATTCCCATCGAGGTTGATTTTGAGCAGGTCCGGCGTTCACGCGAGCGCGGGCTTCGCGGGCTTGGACAGATGGCCAAGAGCTTCCGCGACCGGCCGGCTCAATT
>JANNFZ010000550.1:0-7423 GCA_031380375.1 Hyphomicrobiales bacterium | reverse complement strand
TGCGCACCTCCAGCACGGCGCGGGCCCCTTCGCCATGGCCGGAGGAATGCCCAAAGCCCGGATCGAAAAACCCTGCGTAATGCACGCGAAACTCCCCGACCAGCGGATTGAACGGCACCATTTCCGCCGCATGGGTGGGCGGCACGCGCACCGCTTCCTTGGAGGCAAGAATGTAAAACTGGTCGGGATCAAGAATGAGCGAGCCCCGCTGCCACAGGGGTTCCCAATAATCGAGGACTTCGAGGGTGCCCTTCTTGTCGACATCCACCAATGCCGAATGGCGCTTGGCGCGAAAACCAACCGGGCCGTCCTTCACCATGGCCGTGAGATCGACCGTCAGGGCAAGGCCACCATCGATATTGGCAACACCCTCGGCGATCAGCGGCTCCACCTTGTGCAGCGCATGGATCAGCGCGTCACTGGCAAGCGTGGGACCGGAGCGGAAACGGATCTGTGAAAGCCGCGAGCCCTCACGGGCCAAGATGGGAAAAGTGCGCGGCGAAATTTCCGCGTAGAGCGGACCCTCATAGGCTTCCGGTGCCTTGTCGAATTCCTGGGCATAGTCGGCAATCACACGGGTGAAAATATCAAGCCTGCCTGTGGAGCTTTTGGGGTTGGCGGCGGCGGCCACATTTTTTGGCAGCTTCAGGCTTTCAAGCAGTGGCACGATATAAACACAGCCGGTTTCCAGGACAGCACCCTCACGAAGATCGATGCGGTGCAGCAGAATGTTTTCCAGTTTTTCGGCAACAGTCTTGGCCGGTCCCGGCAGGAAGGAAGCGCGCACCCGATAGGCGACGGCACCGAGCCGCAAATCAAGGCTGGCAGGCTGTATCTGGTCATCGGCCAGCGCTCTTTCAAGGCGAATGGCCCCCTCGTCCACAAGACGGGCAATGGCGCGGGCGGGCAGAATACCCTGGGGAGGCACGGTCGGGGCAGCGTTCATGGGCCCTTTTGGCGTCAAGCCCCAGCCACATGCAAGCCTTCCGATTTGCCAGTGGAAAACCCCGACTGAAGTTATATTGTACATGCATGTACCAATCCATCAGCCACAGGTTCAGGGTTACAGTCCGGCCCCAGTTTCTGGCCAGCCAGTCCAATCCGGCGGACGACAAATATGTCTGGTCCTATACCATCACCGTTGAAAACCTGAGCGGCATGACGGCGACCCTGATGACGCGGCACTGGATCATCACCGATGCATTGGGCCGCAAACAGGAAGTCGAAGGCGACGGCGTTGTCGGCGAGCAGCCAACCCTCGCACCGGGCGAGAGTTTTCAATACACATCGGGCTGCCCGCTCGCCACAGCTTCGGGCGTGATGATGGGACGCTATGGCATGGTTGCCGAGGACGGCAGGCGATTTGCCATCGACATTCCGGCGTTCTCGCTCGATTCCCCCCATGACCGGCGCAGCGTCAATTGACCATCATGTTCCCGCAAAGCTCTGAAGATATTCTCGCCGCCCTCGTGGCTTTCGACACCACCAGCCGCGACAGCAATATTCCGCTGATCCAATGGGTCGAAGATTTTCTCGACCATCACGGTGTTACGCATTTCCGCGTGGATTTTGAAGAAGGCCGCAAGACCAATCTCTTTGCCACCATCGGGCCTGATGTGGCGGGTGGTGTCGTTTTGTCCGGTCACACCGATGTGGTTCCCGTCGATGGCCAGGCCTGGACAAACAACCCGTTTGCCATGGTTTCCCGCGACGGCTTGCTCTATGGCCGGGGCACCGCCGACATGAAGGGCTTCATCGCCGTGTGTCTTGCCATGGTGCCGGAGTTCAAGGCCATGGCGCTTGCGGTTCCCATTCATTTTGCCTTTTCCTGCGACGAGGAAGTGGGCTGCCGGGGCGTGGTGCCGTTGGTCGAGCACCTGCGCGATCATATTAAAAAGCCATCGGCGGTCATCGTCGGCGAGCCGACATCCATGCAGGTCGTCAACGCCCACAAAAGTGCGCTGCGCTATGCCACGGAGGTTGCGGGCCACGAGGGCCATTCGGCCCTGACCGACAAGGGTGTGAACGCCATCATGGTCGCGGCAGAACTGCTGCAAGAGATCAACCTCATCCGCGATGATTTCATTGCGACGGGTGATCCGTCGGGGCGCTTTGATCCGCCGCATTCGACAATCCATGTGGGGACGATCAGTGGTGGCACCGCCAACAACATCATCCCGAAATCCTGTGCATTCAGTTGGGAAACGCGGCTGTTGCCGGGTGCTGACACGGATTTCGCACCCAACCGCATCGCTGCTGTTGCGCGACAGCTCGAGCCCGCCATGAAGGCCATTGCACCCGGTGCCGGCATCACCACAACGCCGCGTTCCAATGTGCCGGGGCTCGCTCCGGAACAGGACTCAACTGCGGAAATTCTGGCGTTGCATTGCGCCCATGCCAACGCCACGCATACCGTGTCCTATTGCACCGAGGCCGGGCATTTCCAGGCAATCGGCATTCCGACAGTGGTTTGTGGCCCTGGCTCCATTGAACAGGCCCACAAGCCGGATGAATTCATCGCCGTCGAACAGCTCCGGAAATGCGAAACCTTCATGGTGCGGTTGGCGGCACGGTGCTGTGCAGGTTCTTGAATTCCGGTTGCCCATCCCCATATTATTTTACGTCGGAGGTATACCATGCCCATCATTCTGTTTCTGCTGAATGTCCTGTGGTTCATCGCCGGTGGTTTCATTGCCGGATTGGCCTGGATTCTTGCTGGCGTGATCATGGCAATCACTATTATCGGTCTGCCTTGGGCACGCTCCTGCTTCATGCTGGCCAGGTTTTCCTTCTGGCCCTTCGGCTATGACATCATCGCCCGTGACCAACTCCATGGTGAACATGACCTTGGCACGGGCACGCTCGGCACCATCGGCAATGTCATCTGGTTTGTGCTCGCGGGCTGGTGGCTGGCGCTCATGCATATTTCGGCGGCCATTGCGCTGGCCATCACGGTGGTTGGCATTCCCTTTGCCTGGCAACACATCAAGCTGGCGGTCGCTTCGCTCTTCCCCGTCGGCAAGTCGGTTGTGACCACCGACAAGCTGTGGACGCCTATGCTTCGGTTGCCGCAGCCTCAGCGGCCGTGAAGCCATAAGTCGTCGAGCAGAATTCGCAGGTCACTTTGATGTGGCCGTCTTCCACCATGTCGTGGCGTTCCTGTGCCGAGAAGCCATGGAGCATGGTTCGGACAGTTTCCTTCGAGCAGGTGCAATGACGCTGCAACTGCGTTGAGGGGTAAACTGTCACGCCATCTTCGTGATAGAGTCGGTAAAGCAATTCTTCGGCTGAAAGTTGGGGATCGAGCAATTCATGGTCCTCGACAGTATCGAGGATCAATCGCGCCTTCACCCAATCATCATTCTCGCGGGTTTCTTCCGCGTACCCTTCGGGTGCATCGCCCGATGAAAAGGCAATGGCGGAAATGCCGCCATCCCTAGGCAGATGCTGCACGAGTACCGCACCGGCCCGCCAACGGGCTGCCTTTTCACCGCGCAACACAATGGGTCCCGCTGCAAGCCGCAGCCGTGTGGGGATTTGTTCCGATTGCATGAAATAGGTGTGGGCGGCATCGGCCAGGGTGGCTTCACCCAGCGCCACGATGCCCTGGTAGCGTTCCATGTCGCTGCCCTGGTCAATGGTCATGGCGAGATGGCCACTGCCCAGCAGTGCCTTCTCATTGCGCACATGAACCGAGGCCAAGGCCGACTTGTCGAAACGGGCCGTCGCCCTGACACCATTGGGTGAAACAAAATCCGCCACCAGCATGGAGATGGGGCCATCGGTTTTGGTTTGCAGAATGAACTTGCCGTCAAATTTCAATGCAGTACCCAGCAAAGCCGCCAGCGCCACGGCTTGGGCGAGCAAGGCTGAAACAGGTTCAGGATAATCATGGCGCGAAAGAATATCGTCGATCACCTGACCCATTCGCACAATACGGCCCCGAATGCCGAGCGGCTTCACTTCAAAAGGCAAAACGAAATCCGGCAGTGTGTCGACGCTCATGTACCACCGAGGCAATGCAGCAGTATGGCCTTCTGGACATGCAGGCGGTTTTCCGCCTCATCAAAAATCACCGATTGCGGACCATCCATGACCTCGTCGGTCACTTCTTCATTGCGGTGGGCGGGCAGGCAATGCATGAACAAGGCACCCTTGGCGGCCTTGGCCATCAATGCTGCATTGACCTGATAGGGCAGCAAAAGATTGTGGCGGCGTTCACCATCGGCGTCGTGCATGGAAACCCATGAATCGGTAATGACGCAATCAGCACCTGCCACGGCCTCTTGCGGCGACGTCGTGAAGTTCACGTCGGCCTTTCGCGCCTTGGCCCAGGCCATCGCTTCGGCATCGGGCGGCAATTCCGCAGGACACCCCAGCGTCAGCTTTCCGCCCATCAGGCCGACTGCGTGAATCCATGATGTCGAGACATTGTTGCCGTCGCCGACCCAGGCCACATGCTGTTTGGCGAGCGGGCCTTTGTGTTCTTCCAGCGTCAGGACATCGGCCATGACCTGGCAGGGGTGGGTCTTGTTGGTGAGCCCGTTGATGACGGGCACCGTGGCATGGGCCGCCAGCTGCTCGAGGCTTTCGTGTTTGGCGGCGCGCAACATCAAGCCATCGACATAGCGCGACAGGACGCGGGCCGTATCAGCAATGGTTTCGCCCCGGCCCAGTTGCATGTCAGTTGATGACAGCACTATGACATCGCCGCCCAGTTGCTTCATGGCCATTTCAAATGACACGCGGGTGCGCGTCGAGGGGCGCTCAAAAACAAGAGCCAGCGCCTTGTCGGCCAGCGGCAAGTTTTGATCGCGGGTACCTTTTGATTGACCCTTGCGGGCCTCCTTCATCCGCCGCGCCGAAGCGAGAATGCCTTCGAGAGCCGGTTTGTCGAAATGATGGAGGTCAAGAAAATGCCGGGGCATGGCTACGCGGCCCTGACGCTGAGCTTGCGGCAGGCACTTTCCAGTTTATCGACGGCTTCAGAAACATCAGCCGACGTGATAATGAGCGGCGGCAGGAGACGCACCACATTGTCCCCCGCACCAATGACCAAAAGCCCTTGTTGCAGCGCCTCGGCTTGCAGGGCCGTGTTGGGCACCTTGCATTTGATGCCCATCATCAGGCCTTCGCCGCGGATATCAGCGATGACATCGGGGTGGGCATCCTTCAGACCAGCAAGCTTCTGCTTCAATAAAAGCGCCATGTCCTTCACATGGTCGAGGAAACCAGGAGCCGTCACCACATCGAGAACGGCGTTGCCGACCGCCGTTGCCAACGGATTGCCGCCAAAGGTCGAGCCGTGCGTGCCAGCAGTCATGCCCATGGCGGCTTTCTCCGTCGCAAGGCAGGCCCCCAACGGAAAGCCGCCGCCAATGCCCTTGGCAATGGCCATGATATCGGGTGTCACGCCCGCCCATTCATGGGCGAAGAGCTTGCCGGTGCGGCCGATGCCACATTGCACTTCATCGAGGATCAGCAGGATGCCATGTTTGTCACAAAGTTCGCGCAGGTTCCTGAGGTCTTGCGGCGGCAGGGGGCGGATGCCGCCTTCGCCTTGCACCGGCTCAATGAGTATGGCCGCCGTCTCGGTGGTGATTGCCTCGGCGAGCAGTTTCATGTCGCCAAACGGCAATTGCACGAAGCCCGGCATGCGGGGCGCAAAGCCTTCAAGATATTTCTCCTGGCCACCTGCTGAAATGGTGGCAAGGGTCCGCCCGTGGAAGGCCCCTTCAAAGGTGATGATCTGGTTCTTCTCAGGATTGCCGTTCACATGATGAAAGCGCCGCGCCATCTTGATTGCGCATTCCAGCGCCTCGGCGCCGGAGTTACAGAAAAACACGGTGTCGGCGAAAGTCAGTTCGATCAGGCGTTTTGCCAATTTTTCCTGGCCCGGCATCTGGTAGATGTTGGAGGTGTGCCAGATCTTTTGCGCCTGGGTCGTCAAGGCCTCGACCAGATGTGGATGGGCGTGGCCACAACTGGTGACGGCAACGCCTGCCCCAAAGTCCAGATAGGCATTGCCCTGCTCGTCAAAGACGCGAGCACCCTCGCCCCGCACGAAGGACACTGCGGCGCGATTATAGGTGGGAAGCACGGCTGCGATCATTGCCTTAATCCAAAGTTCCATTCCAAATGCAAAACGCCAGTCGGGTGCGACCGGCGGGTAACGGTCAAGTTATAAAGTGCGGTTCTCCACCGGTCAATTCCACCCTGAGTCAAAACAGCGCATGGACGGGAGAGTCAACCACTGTTTAAGGTCTCGTTAACCATGGGCGGGTGCACGAATATTGGGGAAAACTCCGCTTCATGTTTGCGATGTGTTCACTGCGCATAGTAGTCAGTAGGCCATCGGGCTACGAAATGTAGCGTTCCAGTCAGGCGTAAAGATTTTACCGCGGGCTTTTTTGAAGGCCTGCGCAGAAGGAAGGATTCAAACGTGGGCGACAGCATCACAGCAGTTGGCATCGAGAAAATGCCGTGGACGGAAGAACGTGTTGAACTCCTGAAGAAGCTTTGGACCGATGGGTTGAGCGCCAGCCAGATTGCCACGCGCCTTGGCATGGGGGTTACGCGCAATGCGGTGATCGGCAAAGTGCACCGTCTCAATTTATCCGGTCGGGCACCGACGCAGCGCAGTTCGGAACCACGCGCCGCCCGCAAAGGTCCGCGTGAACCGAGTGCGCCTGGCGTTCGCATGCCGGGAACACCTTCCATGCCGACAATGGGTGCAACAGCGCTCAAGTCCTATGCCCAGCCGCAGCACGCGCCCCGCGTGGCACCGTTGCCGGAACCGAAGCCGTTGCGCCTTGTCGACTTGCCGAAGGATGGCCGCATCACTATCCTGCATCTCAACGACAAGACCTGCAAATGGCCGATCGGCGATCCGACCCATGATGATTTCTGTTTCTGCGGCCATGGCCCCCGCGACGGCTCGCCCTATTGCGAATACCATGCCCGCATCGCCTACCAGCCGGCCCAGGAACGGCGCATGCGCCGGGCGGGCTAACCCTTACGTTCACGGCCATGGCCGAAAGCCAACGCAACATCGATCCCGGCATGCTCGCCTTTTACAAGGCGCTGTCGGAAAAGACGCCGCCGGGATCGGAGAACTGGCCGCTTGAAAAGCAGCGCCGCGAATGGAATGCGCTGTGCAAGTCGTTCCAGTCGCCGCATCCCACGGGGATTTCAGTTTCGGAATTGAATTGCAACGGCGTTGCGGTGCGCTTGCTCAAGCCAGCCGGGAAGACGAAGCTGCCTGCCGTGATCTATGGCCATGGTGGGGGATGGGTGTTGGGTTCCCCCGATACCCATGATGACATGTGCGCCGAACTGGCGGCGGGTGCAGATTGTGCCGTGTTGCTGATGGATTATCGGCTGGCACCGGAACATCCTTACCCTTCACAGCTTGAGGATTCCC
>JANNFZ010000529.1:0-7854 GCA_031380375.1 Hyphomicrobiales bacterium | reverse complement strand
CCGCAAAGTCACCAAGAAGTTCGGAGATTTCACTGCCGTCCGCGATGCCGACCTGAAAGTGGCGGCAGGCGAAGTCGTGTGCCTGCTCGGTCCTTCCGGTTGCGGCAAGACCACGACGCTGCGGATGATCGCCGGCCTTGAACGCGCCACGTCAGGCGAGGTCTTTGTGGCGGGCCAGGCGATGAACGGGTTGTCGCCGGAAAAGCGCAACATCGCCATGGTGTTCCAGTTCTATGCGCTCTATCCCGCCCTTACGGTTGGCCAGAATATCGCCATGCCCCTGCATTTTGAAAAACTTTCGGCTGCCGACCAGGCGGCGCGGGTCAAGAAGGTCGCTGACATTCTCCATTTGAGCGATGTGCTCGATCGTTTGCCGGGCCAGGTTTCGGAAGGCGAAAAGCAACGGGTCGCTGTGGCCCGGGCGATCGTGCGTGATCCCAATTGTTTTCTCTTCGATGAGCCGCTGTCGCGACTTGATGTGGAACTCCGGCATTCCATGCGCGGCCAAATCAAGGCGGTCTTGTCAAACCTCTCCAAGGCGACAGTGATCGTCACCCACGACCAGCTGGAAGCACTCACCATGGCAGACCGCATCGCCATCATGCGCGACGGGCTGATCGAGCAGGTGGGAACGCCCCATGATGTCTTTGCAAAGCCTGCCAATGTCTTTGTCGCGAGCTTCATCGGCACACCGCAAATGAATCTCGTCGCTGCCGATCTTACGTCGGTGAAAGCCGGAAACGCTGATGTGTCGTTTGCCGGCGAAAGCCTGCAATTGCCTGTCAGCGCCGTCGTGGCAAAACTGGGCAAGGGCAAAGTCACCATTGGCATCCGCCCGCGCGCCTTTACGCCCGTCGCCAAGGCCGCAAAGGATGCAATCACCGCCATGGCTGAACTCATCGAACCCATGGGCGCTGAAACGCTGATTCATGCCCGCACAAAGTCGGGTTCTGACATAAGGGTCGTTGTCTCGCGGGAAAACCGGGTCAAGACCGGCGAAGTCTTGCATCTCAGGCCCGACGCTGCCCAAACCCATGTCTTTGCCGATGATGGAAGGGCGGTGCGCTGATGGCCGACAAGGACACACTTACACGTGAAGGAGCGCTCAGGCTCGAATATGCCATCATCGGGCTGGGCATTCTGGCCCTGGTGATGATCTTCCAGCCCTTTAGCGTCACGCTGTTTACCCTTGGCTCGATGATTGTCGTGCTGGCGGGCCTCGTCAACAATCTCCTGCCGCTGGCCCAGCCCGGTGTACCCAAACGTTCAGTCATCACCATCGCCCTGGTTGTCGCCATGATTTTCTGCATCGTGCTGCTGGTGGCGATCTTCGCGGCCTCGCTCTATGGCGTGTTTTTCCTGAAACCCCCGGACCCCAGTACAACGGCGGGCAAATTGCAGCTTGCCGCCACGCCCTGGTATCTGCATTCTTTCACATGGAGCGTTGCAGCGGTTGGCGCAGTGCTGGCCGGGCTCGTGACGCTCAGGACACGCGGCAAGGCGTGAGCAATGCGCTACGATGTCTCGGTCATTGGTCTTTATATTCTCGATGTGCTGGGACGGCCTGTTTCGCGCATACCCGAACGCGGTGGCGTGGATTTCATCGATGAGATCAGGCTGACGGTTGCCGGAACAGCAGGCGGCACCGTCGTTGACACGGCAAAGCTCGGATTGAAAAGCCTTGCTGTCGGCGCTGTCGGTGCAGACGAGAAAGCCGATTGGGTGCTGATGACGTTGCAAAAGCACGGCATCGACATTTCGGCCATGCAGCGCATCGCGGGTGTTCCGACCTCTGCAACCATACTCAATGTCAGGCCCAATGGCGAACGCCCGGCACTTCACGTCAGGGGGGCATCCGATCATTTTGATGTGCCGCCATCGCTTTATGAAAAAGTGTTCGATGCGCCGATCATCCATCTCGGCGGCACCGGACTTCTGAAAAAACTTGACGGACCAGCAAGCCTCACGCTCTTGAAAGAAGTCAAGGCGCGGGGACGCATTGTGACTTTCGATCTCATCGCCGCCAACGCCTCAACGGCAAAAATCGTCGAACCGCTCATGCCTTTCATCGACTATTTCATGCCCTCCATAGAGGAAGCCCAGGACATGTCGGGGCAGCAGGGCCCTGAGGATTGCGCGCGCTACTATCTCGACCGGGGTGCCAAAGTTTGCGTCTTCACGCTGGGCGGTGACGGTGCCTACTATGCCCATCGTGATGGAACGCGGCTTCGCTCCCCGGCCTATGACATCGCGATTGTTGACACGACTGGCTGCGGTGACGCCTTTGACGCGGGTTTTATCGCGGCGCTGCATCACAAGATGGACACCGAGACATCATTGCGTTTTGCGCAGGCCGCAGCGGGACTTGTGGCGTCGGGGCTCGGTTCCGATGCTGGAATTGAATCGTTCGATGGCACAGTTCATGCCATGAAAACCTGGAAGGTGAAATCATGAGATTTGCGGGCCGCAGGGCTGTTGTCACGGGTGGGCTCTCCGGCATCGGAGAAGCCGTCGCCAAACGCATTGCCGCTGAGGGTGGCAAAGTTGCCGTCTGGGACATGCTGGGCGGAATCAAAACCGACATTTCTGATTATGCGTCCGTGGAACGCGCCGTTGCCGAAACACAAAAGCAGATTGGCGGCATCGACATTCTCGTGAACAGTGCCGGCATCACCGGCCCCACCGTGCCGGTTGACGGTTTTCCCATCGAGGGATGGCTGCAAACCATGGCGGTCAATGTCAACGGCACGTTTTTCACCAACCGCGCCGTGCTGCCGCTTATGATCGCCCAGAACTATGGCCGCATCGTCAATATCGCCTCCATCGCCGGCAAGGAGGGCAACCCCAACGCCTCGGCCTATTCAGCGTCGAAAGCAGCGGTCATCGGCTTCACCAAGTCGCTGGCCAAGGAAACGGCGAAATATGAGATCACCGTCAATGCTGTGACACCGGCCGCCGTCAAGACGCCGATCTTTGACCAGATGCCCCAGGCCCACATTGATTTCATGCTGTCGAAAATTCCGAAAGGACGTTTTGGCACAGTTGCGGAAAACGCCAGCCTCATCTGTTGGCTGGCGAGCGATGAATGCTCATTCTCGACAGGTGCGGTGTTCGACATCTCGGGCGGCCGTGCAACCTATTAAGCCTTAAACCGCCGTGTACCCGCCGTCGATCAGCACATCCTGGCCATTGATCATGTCACTGGCCGATGAGGCAAGGAACAGGATGAGATCGGCGACTTCAACGGGTTTTCCGAAACGGCCTGCGGGAATCTTGGCGCGCATCGGATCGCCTTTGGCCGGATCGCCCCAGACCTGTTCGCCCATGGGTGTGAGGATCACCGTGGGACAGACGGAATTGACCTGAATATTGTGCTTGGCCCATTCCACCGTCATCACTTTGGTCAGCATGTTGAGGCCGCCTTTCGAGGCGCAATAGGCAGCATGATCTTGCAACCCAACCACACCGGCTTGGGACGAGACATTGATGATCTTGCCGCGTTTTTGCGCGATCATGCCGGGGGCCAGTTCGCGGGCAATCAAAAATGGCGCGCGCAGATTGACAGCCATGGTCATGTCCCAGTCGGTTACGCTGGCCTTCGACAGCGGATCAAGGAGTGCCACGCCGGCATTGTTGACGAGAATATCGATCGCGCCAAAAGCCTTCAGTGCTTCTCTGGCGGCTTTGAGCGCACCCTCGACAGTTGCCAAGTCGGCGGTGATGGCGAGGCATTTGCGGCCCTGGGCGCTCACCGCTGTGTCAACGTCTTTCAATCCCACAGGATCACGGCCAACCGCCGCGATGTCAGCGCCCGCGGCGGCCAAGACTTTGCAAGTTTCAAGACCAATACCCTTGGTGGCCCCGGTCACCAATGCGGTCCTGCCTTGAAGCGAAAAACGCTCTTCCCACCGGGTCATGGTTTTCCCGCTTTCTTGCCAAAGAAATTCTTCTCAAGCTCGGCAAAGCCGCGCTGATAGACATTCATTTCGGTGCGCGGCATGAGCACGAGGTCATCCTGCGGACTTGCCTGCCAGTCACCCGTCCAGACACCAAACGTCGTGTTGTCAGCCGTGACGGGCCAGAGCCTTGGACCCGAGACGTAGTTGATCCACGGTGTATCGCTTTTGGTGATGCGGTAGGTGAAACTGCGGTTACGGTCACAGAGTTGCAGCAATTCCTCGTTCAGGTGTCCGTCATCGAAATGGAAATCACGGATGCCTGAGACCTTGTCGCTGCGGGCCTTTTTCAGCATGTGCATTTTTGTGATGCCCCCGTGCCATGCCCCCATGCCGGCAAAATCGCGCATCACCGCCCAGTATTTGTCAACTGGCGCTTTCATCACCCGCGAGGTCCACACTTTGTTGGGCTGGCCGCCCTTCCAGCGCCCGGCATTGGCGGGTGGTTCCGGCTTGTCGCGGGCAATGATGCGGGCCAGATTCCTGAAATTGGCGGCAAAAACCTCATTGGAAACGATGCGCACGTATTTGCCCTCATCACCGGGCATCTCGTCGAAATCCGCTTGCCATTCAGCAAAGGTGAGATTGCCGTGGGTCACCGGCATGAGCCTCAGCGTTGCCAAGTAGTTGCGCACCGGAAAGGCCGGCTTCTCGAAATTATAGCTGAAGCTGTAGCGCGCATCGTCGAGTGCCAGCAAGCGCTCGCGGATATGCTGGCCGCCATGGGTAGAGAAGGAGCGCACACAGCCCACGACATCGGAATCGAGCCCATCTTCGATCTTTGAGCGGGCAATCGCCAGTGCCCAGGCGGGCAGGCCGTTGAAATCACGGACCAGGGACCAGACGGTTTGCACCGGGGCTTTCAGGATCATTGAAGCATAGGCGCGGGCCATAGTTGTCTCCTAGCGGGTCATGTCGTGAAAAGCGGCAAGGGCCGCTTCGGCGAATTTTGCATCATTGATGTTGGCATCAATCTCGATGAGCTGGCGGTTGGCTGCCGGTTCCCAGCCCTTGCGGATGCTCGCGAACAGGGCCTGATCGGCTGTGGGATCATGGAAAGGTTTCCCCTCGGCATCGATGGCAGAAATTCCTTTAAGTGGTAACAGGAAGCGTACCGGACCTTGCATGCGGTTGAGGCGTGCAACAATCCAAGTTCCAATTTCCGCGTTCTCCTCCGGCGTAGTGCGCATCAGCGTGACGAAGGGATTGTGGACATGGAATTGACGATCCGCGTATTTCGCAGGCACCGTGTCGCGGGGTCCAAAGTTCACCATGTCGCAGGCCCCGACCGAACCAAGCCAGGGAATTCGCCTGCGGATGATGGCTCCGAAGCGGTCATCCGTACACGGAAGAATACCGCCAAACAGGTGGTCCGCAACTTCTGTTGTCGTAAGATCCATGGCCGATTTCAGGAGTTGCGAGTCGATGAGCTTCTCGAAACATTGCCCGCCCGTGCCGGTGGCGTGAAAGACGAAACAATCATGGGTTTTCTCAAGCGATGCCCGCAACCGCGTAACAGCTTCCGTGGTGACACCAAACATGGTGAAGCCAATGCCGGGCCGCGATGATTGCGGGAGTGGCACCTCGTTCAGCACCATGCCCGCCACCGCATGGGCGGCATTGCCGATGACTTTGCGGGTGACACTGTTGAGGCCCGCCACATCAGCAACGGCATGCAGCATCATGATGTCACTGGCCCCCACAAAAAGTGCAACATTGCCCGAGGCCAAGGTGGACACCATGAGTTTGGGAACAGCAACAGCAAGGGCCTGCATGGCTGTGGTCACCATGGCGGTGTTGCCGGAACCGCCAAGTCCCAGCACTGCGCCCACATCGTCCCGGCTGAGCAGAAAGCTTGTCAATGCTTCTGCCATGGCCGTCACCGCTTGGCCGCGATCTTTGAGACCAAGCACTGCCGCAACGCCATTGGGATGGTGCTGCGCCACTTCCTTCGCCGAAACATCAGCGTGACCCTGATGTTCCAAGGTGGAGACATCAACCAGCAGCGCTCCGACACCCGCCTTGCGGATCAGGTCCGCCGCATAGCGTAGTTCCTCGCCCTTGGTGTCGAGGGTGCCGATGACATAGACAGTGGCCATTGATTCAGCGCGCCCAGCCCAGTTTCATGTGCTTGTAGCCCTGTTTGTAGACCTCCTCCGGGTTTGGGAAGAAGTCGCGCCACACCCGGGTGGCTGCGGCAAGGGCCGGCAGCGACCTGCCAAAGGCCTCGATGGTCATCCAGCCATCATACTTCGCGGCCTTAAGTGCCTTGAATGTGGCTGCCCATGGCACATGGCCCTTGCCCGGCGTACCCCGGTCATTCTCTGAAATGTGGACATTGATCATGTGGCGTTTGATCTGCTTGATGGCGGCCACCGGGTCCTTCTCCTCGATGTTGGCATGGAACGTGTCATACATGCCCTTGACCGCCGGGTGGTCAACTTCGTCGAGATAGTCGGCAAGCTGCGCCATGGTGTTGAGGAAATAGCACTCGAAGCGATTGAGCGCCTCGACCGCAAAGCGCACATTCTTTTTCGCCGCGTAGTCGCCAGCAGCCCGGTGAAAGATTATTGCGCGCTTGCGCTCTTCTTTCGTGGGACCACTGCCAGTGAAGCGCCCGATCTCTGAATGCATGGGCCCTGACAGAATGGTGGCACCCATGGCCGCAGCGCAATCAACCGCCCACTTGGCCCGCTCCACTGCGGCTTTCCGTTCAACAGCAGCATCGGCAAGGCAATTTTGCCCGGTGCCCAGCACGCTGATTGCGGTGCGTTCCAGCCCCAACTTATCCAGGGTTTCGCCCAGTCTGGCGTAATGCTCCGGGGTTCCCTCGAACATGGGGATTTCGACCCCGTCATAGCCGGTTTTCTTGAGCGCCTTGAGCAGTGGCAGGTGCTCTTGCGTCACGTGGCCTGTCCACAGGAGCAGGTCAAATCCATACTTCATTTTGGTCTCCCCAACTGATATAACAGTTTTGCACAATGGCCATTGAAGTCAAATAGATCAGCACCAGGAGACCATGGGATGAACAAGCCGCTTTCACCAACACCTGTCCAGGCCGCAAGTTTCGCCCGCATGCAGCAATTGATGTCGACTTCGCCGGTGCCGTCGATTTCAACAGAACTTTTGTGCACCGCCGATGGTGAGTTGAACCGGGAACTCAATCGCTTCCTGTTTGATCCCACCGACAATCCAACGCTGCTGAAAGGCAAGACCATTGCCATCTGCTGCACCAATGGCGTGGAGGAAGTGGAAATCCTCGGTTCCCAGCGTTGGTTGACCGAACATGGTGCGACCGTTCACATTGTCAGCCCGCGCATCGGAAACTTTCCGGCAACACTTGGTCTGCGCTTTCCGCCGATCAGCGCCACCCATGTGCTGGCCATCCGGTTGATGGAAAATGCCGGCTGGCTGAAAATCGACAGATACACCGATGAAGCGAAAATCGCCGACTATGACGCGCTCATCCTTCCAGGCGGGGCGTGGAACCCTGACGCTCTGCGCATGGACAAGCCGGTTCTGGAATTCGTGCGCGGCATGCACGCGGCGGGCAAGCCAACTTGCGCCATTTGCCATGGGCAATGGGTGATGATCAGTGCCAAAATTCTCAAAGGCAAGCGCGCCACGGCGGTGTGGAACATTCACATCGATCTGGAAAACGCCGGTGCCACGGTGCTGGACGAGCCTTGCGTCGTTGATGGCAACTTGATCACCGCGCGCTTCCCCTATGACCTGCCGCGCATGACGGCAGCGCTGGTGAAGCAACTCGTGGCGGCCTAACCACCGCCTCTAAAACCCATCGCCAACACAAAGAGTTCAGCCGAGTCATCCCGGCTGGCCATGGGCTTGACGTGGCGGACGGATTGAAAATCCTTTTTCAATTGCTGCAGCAATTCAC
>JANNFZ010000502.1:0-6810 GCA_031380375.1 Hyphomicrobiales bacterium | reverse complement strand
GCATTGATCATGCGATGGTCCTGTTCTTCAAGGATCAGTTTGATATCGAGCTTTTCAGGCGGGTAACGAAGGCCCGCCAGTGCTGAAACAAGTTGGCCGAGCACGGCGGTTTCACGAAACAGCGGCACGAGAACCGTATACGGCGGCAAATCCGTCGTTGCGAGGGCGCGCGCCCGGTGTTGCCTCTCGGAACCTGTTGGCAGCAGGCAGAGAATGCGCAGCGCCACCAGCGAGGTAAATAACAATCCACTGAAGAAACTGAGGACCAGCAGCGCATAACCAGCCGCCATGTTCCAAAAAACCAATGACGCAAGGAGCGTCAGAACCACCAGTACCACGCCCTGACGCCATGTGAGCCGCCGCCGCGCGCTGGCTGCCGGACGGGTTGATGCAAGGCGCGTCACGGCCTGGTGCAGCAGGCCTTGCCCCCGGCTTTCGAAGATCGCGTCGTGCAGGTCACAGGGGTCAATCTCCGCGGCGAGTGCCAAACCATGGGCGGCGGCGTAAGCCCGCCCGTGCTCGGTCGCGGCACCATAAAGCGGCCCTATTGCTGTCCGCGCCAGTACCACGACTTTGTGGCGAAGTGCCGTGGCCAGTTCGGTCCTTGTCAGGCGGTCAACGGCGTCCACCAGGACATCAGCCGGAAAAAGCGGCAAGACTTCTGGTTCGTCCTGCTCTAAGGGGTGAACAAGAACAGCTTCATCACCCGCAAATGCCGACCAGCCCCCCAGAGCATCCATATTTTTCCCGCCCATCGTCGCACTTCTGCTTGGCCAATCGCAGCCGTGGCGGGAATGCAACGCCGGTTGCAACCCGGCGGACAACTAATCAGGGATTGCAATCCCTGTTTTTCCTGCTGCTTTTGGTTGCCGCCGGGCTGGTGTTTGCCATGACATCAGCCAAAGCCGATGGTTTTCCGCGCTTTCGCCACGTCATGGTAATGGACAAGCCCCTGTCGTCGCCGCCCAAGGGGGTCGTGCGCCTGCTGGCCGAACCCGACTTTGCACCCTGGAGCTTTGCCCTTGATGACGGCACCATGTCCGGCATCTCGGTTGATCTGGCCTTGCTCGCCTGCGAGGAGGCAGGTCTTGCCTGCGAAGTCCTGCCCACCCACTTCCCCGATTTAATCGGCAAGCTTCTGGATTTTGAAGGCGACGCCATTATTTCCGGAATGCGCATTTCAACGGAAATGGAAACAGGCCTCGCCCTCACGCGCCCGTATTTCCGGAGCCTCAGCCATTTCGCGGCGCGCAATGGGGCGGGCCTCGCGGGTGCTGATCCGCCGAGCCTTGCGGCAAAACGCCTTGGTTTTGTCGATGGCACATTGCACGGGCTGTTCCTGCAAAAATATTATGGCAGCAGCACCATGATGCCCTACAGAAACGAGGCTGAGCTTTTTGAAGCCTTGCGCACCGGGGCCATTGATGCCGTTTTTGCCGACACGCTGCGGCTCGGTTTCTGGATGAAGAGCGAAGCGGCGCGCAATTGCTGCGTGGCCCTTGGCCGCCCGATGGTCGACATGGAAACGATCACCCGGCCCTTGGTGTTCATGATGCGCAGCAATGGTGCAGCCCTTCGTGACCGCTTTGACGCCGCACTCGACACGCTTGATGACACGGGCCGCACTGGCGAGGTGTTCAAACGCTACCTGCCCGACATTTTTGGAAACAATCCATGATCGATGCCGCCAAGATCATTCTTGCCTCCATGGCAAAAGCCATTGCCATTGCCGTGGTGACCAAGGACACACTGCAAAAATCCATTGGCGGAAAAACTGCGGTTTGGGCCGAGCAAAACGGCTTTGAAGCGCAACCCCTGTCGTTGCTGCTCGTGCCCAATGCCAAGGGTGCCTTGGCCCGGGTGCTTGTCGGTGCTCCGAAAGACAGCGATGACCCCTTTGCGCTTGGTGCAATTGTTGCCCGCCTGCCCGCCGGACATTATGCCTTTGAGGGTCCGTTGCCCAATGCCGAAGCGGTGGCCCTTGGCTGGTGCCTTGAGCTCTACAAATACGACCCCTACCGCCCGGTGAAAATCAAAACCGCGACACTGGCCGCACCCAAGGGTGTCAAGGCCAGTGACATCGCCAGTCTCGCCAATGCCGTCTTCACGGTGCGCGACCAGGTGAACACGCCGGCCAATCTCTTTGGCCCTGATGAAATCGAGAAAGCCGCCCGCGCCCTCGCAAAAAAAGCCCGCGCCAAAATCCGCGTGGTCTCGGGTGCGGCGCTCGCCAAGGGTTTCCCCCTCATTCACACGGTGGGCCTTGCCTCGGCACGAAAGCCCCGCCTCATCGACTTGACCTGGGGTTCCCCCGGGGACCCCAAGGTCACGCTTGTGGGCAAGGGCGTGTGCTTTGACACCGGCGGTCTCGACATCAAACCATCATCAGGCATGTTGCTGATGAAAAAAGACATGGGTGGTGCCGCCAATATTCTGGGACTTGCGTCCCTTGTCATGGCAGCAAAATTGAAGCTGCGCCTGCGCGTGCTCGTGCCCGCCGTGGAAAATTCCATCGCCGGTGATGCCTTCCGTCCCGGTGACGTATTCAAGAGCCGCAAAGGCCTGACCGTCGAGATCGGCAACACTGATGCCGAGGGGCGCTTGATCCTGTGCGATGCGCTGGCGCTCGCCGATGAGGAAAAGCCTGACCTCATCATCGACATGGCAACCCTGACGGGGGCTGCCCGCGTGGCGCTGGGGCCTGACCTGCCGCCTTTCTATACCGATGATGACAAACTCGCCGCCGACATATCCCGTCATGGCACGGCCACCAATGATCCCCTGTGGCGGTTGCCGTTCTGGCGTCCCTATGATGAGATGATCGCAACGCCCATCGCTGACCTCAACAATGCAGGTCAAGGCGGCTTTGCCGGTTCGATCACCGCAGCACTCTTCCTCCGCCGTTTTGTCGAGCGCGCCAAGGCCTATGTGCATTTCGATATTTTCGCATGGGTGCCAGCGGCAAAGCCAGGCAGGCCAAAGGGCGGCGAGGCGCAAGCCATGCGCGCCATGTTCAGCCTGCTCCGTGAGCGCTACGGCAAGTGATACGCGGCAATTGCACTTGGAGAATGGGCAGAATTTTGCCAGAATGATACGGACCCGAAACATTCCCGCAAGATCAGGTGATGGCGATCAAACTGACAACGGCGCAAGGCCTGAAACTGTGGCACGACGTGGGGCTTGCCCAGGTCCATGATGAAGCAGCCGATCTTTCGCTGCGCCAGGTCACCATTTTGCTGGCCATCTATCTGGAAGCGCCGCCGCACACGGTGCGCGGCCTTGCCGGCCGCCTGCATGTGTCAAAGCCGGTGATCACCAGGGCACTGGACAGCATGGGAAAACTTGGCCTCGTGGCGCGCCGCCGCGACGAGACCGACCGTCGCAATGTGCTGGTGCAGCGCACCGTCAAAGGTGTCTTGTATCTTGAAAGCCTCGCCGACCTCATCACCCGGAAATCGGAGACCCTGTAATGGCCTCAACCGACAAACGCCTCAATGCCTGGCGTCCTGATCTTGCAGAATCTGCGCTGAAGGGCCGTGTCGAAGCTCTGCGCTTCACCGACGGCGTCGTGAAACAGCTGCGCACCCCTGTTGCCTCGCTCCGCCGCCAGCCGGAAGCGTCATCCATGCAAGTGACCGAAGTGCTGATGGGCGAGCGCCTGCGCGTGCTTGATCAAAAAGACGGCTGGGCCTGGGTCAAGCTCGAGGCCGATGGCTATGTGGGCTATGTCGATGCAAGTGCCTTGCGCGCCGAAGTGCTGGAAGCAACCCACGAGGTCGCAACCCTCTCAACGCTTGTCTATCCGAAGGCCGATCTCAAATCCCAGCCCGCCCACATGATTCCCATGCTGGCTGAACTCACGGTGATTGCCGAGGAGAAGGATTATTTGCTGCTGGCGACGGGCGGCTATGTTTTCGCCAAACATGTGCGGCCCTTGCGCAGCGGTATCGGCGATTTCGTCGACGTCGCCGAGCGCTTTCTCTTTGCGCCCTATTATTGGGGCGGCAAGACCATCCGGGGTCTTGATTGTTCAGGCTTGGTGCAGGTGAGCTTCAATGCCGTCGGGTGGCCTGCACTGCGCGACAGCGACATGCAGGAAGAAACCCTTGGATCAATCCTGCCGGAAAGCCAGCACTCATCCTTGCGCCGTGGCGATCTGGTGTTCTGGGATGGTCATGTCGGCATCATGGCCGATGCGGAAAATCTTCTCCACGCCAGCGGCCATCACATGATGGTGGCCATCGAACCGCTGAAGGCCACCGTTGCGCGTTCGGTGGCAAAGGGCAAACCCATCACCAAAATCAGGCGTCCTTCGGCGTGACCATCAGTTGCGCGAGAAAGGTGACAGCCGCTTCCAGCAGGGGTGCCGATTGCGCGGCATGGAAATTTCGGGGATCAGAGCCGAAGACGCCATAGATGGGATGCGTGGGGTCATGGCGGCCGTCACCGAAATCACTGTCGCCAACCGGCAAGGGAGTTTTCGACAGGCGTGAGAGCTGCACCAATTCCGGCCACAGCGCAGCCAGAAGCGTCGTTTCAAAAATCCCCGCGTGATCGGGCGCAAATGCAAGACCCGGGATGCGGTTCACGGCACTGGCGAGGACGGTAAAGTCTTTGCTTGAATGCCGGGCCGCGAGCCGATCAATCATGTCGAGTTGTTCCGGCGGAAAATGTCCTGAGAACAGCATGACTTTTTTGAAACCAAAACCTCGCAGTTTTTCCAGCGTGAAAGAAAGCTGGGCTTCGATCTCTGTCGCCTCAGGCATCATGATGGTCCAGGGATAGTCCCCATGCCCGCCGCCTGTGCCATAGTGGAGCGCGGGCAAGACCACGCCACCTGTTTTCTTGGCAACGCGCAGGCAAAGCCCGTGAGATGTCAGCGCATCAAGCCCGACAGGCAGGTGCTCGCCATGCCATTCCAGTGTGCCGAGCGGCACATAGGCGATTGGCGCTTCGGCCAAGATTTTGCGCAATTGCCAGGGCAGCAGCAGCTCAAAACGCTGGGGGGCGAAAGCATCACTCACGGTAGTAGTCCCTGATCCAGCCATGGGGCGGCAGCTTGGCTTTCAATTCGGCGGGGAAGGCAGCACCATCAATGGTGGCGATGTTCATGTCCACTTCCGCCTTGTTCTTCATGCCGGGGATGAGTGTTGAGACAGCGGGTTCGCTCAGCACATAGCGCATGGCAGCTTCGGCGAGTGTTGGGTAGTAAGGCGCGCAAATGGTTTTGAGGTTTTCGACACGTTTCAGCGTTTCGGCGAAACGCTCCCCCCGGAACATGCGGTGCGGCTGCGAATTGGGTTCCCACGTGTCATAGGTCTTTTCCGTCCAGTTGCCGACAAGCGATCCTGAATCAAGCGGCACCCGCGCGATGAAACCTGTTTGCGATCGTACGCCTGCCGGAAACAACCGTTGCGCGGCACGCTGTTCGAACATGTTGAACACCACCTGAATCGACGTGACGAGGCCGAAACGGGCGAGATCAACGCCCTCATCGGGGCGGAAGTCCCGGAGTGACACACCGATCTGGTCGATCTTGCCTTCGCGGCGCAAGGCATTCAGTGTTTCGAGCCAATCGAGTTCCTCCGTCGCGTCCGGTGTCCAACTGTGCAATTGATAAAGGTCAATGCGCTCAAGCTTCAGCCGCCGCAGCGACGCTTCGACATTTTCGCGGATATACCAGGCCGGAAAACGTCCGCGCATTTGGGGCGCGTCATCATCGGGTCTTGGCCAGTGGATGGGACGGATTTTTGTGGCGACATAAATCTTGGTGCCCCGCCATTGCCGCAGCGCCTCGCCCACCACTTCCTCGCTGTGGCCATTGCCATAAAGCTCGGCCGTGTCGACGAAATTCACGCCTTTTTCGAAAGCATAGTGCAGCGTGGCAATGGAGGCGGCGTCATCGACGGCTCCCCAGTCGCCGCCCAGTTGCCAGGCCCCGAAGCCCACTTCACTGACTTGCCAGCCGGTGCGGCCAAGGCTTCGGTATTTCACGTGCCGTTCTCGGCCTTGGTCTTCTGTGCGGCGCGGGCGAGGAAACGCTCGTTCATCGCCTCGGTTGCCTCCGCCGTGCCGTCGTGGAACGTGCCGAACACCTTGTCGAGCACCACGGGACCATCGCCGCCATAATTGCATTCGAAATATTTGTGGTGAAGATAGTGGAAATAATCCCCGGTCTTGACCTCAACACCTTCCTTCAGCACAACCGCGCTGAAACCCGCATGGCCCTGCACCGGCGTGAAGGCCGCATGCTGCATGTGGAACAATGCGATCATCGGATGCGACGGCACGATCCAATGGATGATCACGCCCGTCCAATAGAGCACATGCTCAATCGGGTGCATGGAAAGGCCGGAGAAAGGCCCGACATCGACATTGTTGTGATGAAGGTAATGCACCCATTTATAAAGCGGTTCCCAATGGATGAGCCGGTGGATCCAGTAGAAATGCACCTCGCGCAAAATCGGCACGAGAATGAACAGGGCCGTGCAATAGACGGGGTGCTCGCTCCATGACACGTAAGGAATGATGCCGTTGGCATAGAGCCACATGGTCACCACTTCGAAGGCGGTCCAGATGGGAACCGCACTCACCACGGTCCAGAACACATTGTCGAGGAACTGGTTGCGGAACAGGAACACCGGATTGTCGCGGGCCAGCCACTTGTTGGTGTATTTGAAATCCGTGCCCTGGGCTTTGCGCACATGCAGCCACCAGTGCCAGGCCCCGATGAACAGCAGCACCATCACCAGGTTGCGGCCAAGAAGACAGGCGATCCAACCCACCTCGAATGTCTTCATCAACTCAATG